>DATESM010000045.1:0-7272 GCA_035270805.1 Bacilli bacterium | reverse complement strand
GATATTCTCAATAATCATTTAAGTGAAAAAGCATCTAACCCTTAGCTACGGGGAAGTGCTTTTTTTTCATCGAAGAAACATCGCATCTAAGGCACCCCTTGCGTGATATGCACTCGCAACATAGAGATTTTTAAAACGAGTTATAGATTCAACAAGCGCTGCTGTGACAAATAAAGAGAACAAAATCAAATAAATTTCTAAGTATAAAAGTACATAATAATTAATGGATTAATGAATAGAAACACAAGAATGCGGGCTATCTCCGCTTTTATATTGAAAGTAACAGATTTTTTTTGCCAAGAACAACTTTTATCAAACAAGAAAATGTCATGATGTTATAATAAAAGAATGAATATTATTGAATATGTAAATAGCCAAAAAGAGCTTTTAAGAAAAGAAGTCTCAAATTTAAAAAGACCGCCTGTTTTACTCATCATCCAAGTCAATGATGATCCAGCGAGCCACGCCTATATACGTGGCAAAATCAAGGATGGAGAAGAGATTGGTGTTGTCGTTAGACTCTTAAAACTTGATAAGGAAACAAGTGAAGAAAAACTGATCGAGGCGATTGAAAGCGCGAATAGTGATGATTGTATTGATGGGGTCATTGTCCAAATGCCACTTCCTCGTCATATTGATGAAGAAAAAATCAAACTAGTGGTTAATCCACTGAAAGATGTGGATGGCTTTCATCCACTGACAAGCTTTAAACCATGCACGCCACAGGGGATTATTGACTACCTACTTTCAGAGAAGATAGAATTCGCGGGCAAAAATGCAGTCGTGATCGGCCGCTCCAATATTGTTGGTCGTCCAATGGGAAAATTGCTCCTCGACCTCAGTGCAAATGTTACTACGCTTCACTCGAAAACGAGTCTTGAAGATATGGCCTTCTACTTAGGTCACGCTGATATTATTGTCGTCGCGGTTGGCAAACCTTATTTCCTCAAGGATCAGGTCTTAAAAAAAGATGCGGTCATTGTTGATGTCGGCATTAATCGTCTTGATGATAAACTGGTCGGCGATGTCTATCCTGATCGCCCTGTCCGTCTACAAACGCCGGTTCCTAAAGGCGTGGGACTCCTAACGAGATTACGTCTACAAAAAAACTTAGTTGAAGCTTATAAAAATCGTTCAAAATAGGGAAAACCTAAAAGATAGAAAAGAGGAATTATGAAGAAAAGAATTTTAAAAGAATACGCAAAACTCATCGTTAATGTCGGTGCTAACGTGCAAAAAGGCCAAGAAGTTAATATCGTGGCCGAACTTGAACAAGCCGACTTCGTCGCTATGCTAGTGGAAGCGGCCTATAAAAGAAAGGCCAAACGCGTCATTATCGACTGGGTCGATGACCGTTTAAGCAAACTACATAACAAGTATCAATCAGTCAATACGCTTGGTGAAGTTTTAGACTGGCAAAAAGCCAAGTTTGAGCATCAAGTCGCAGTCTTACCCGTCAAGATTTATATCGAATCGAGTGACCCTGATGGTGAAAAGGGTATCGACCAACAAAAACGGGCCAAAGCGATGAAACTTCGCTATCCAGTGGTCAAACCTTACATTGATAAGATGGAAGACCGTTATCAATGGGTCATTGCCGCGGCCGCGGGCACAGCCTGGGCGAAAAAACTATTCCCCCAACTAAGCGCTAAAAAAGCCAAAGAAAAATTATGGGAAGAAATTCTTAAAGCTAGTCGGGCACTAGAGGGTAATCCAGTTGAAAATTGGAACCAACATAACGCTCGTCTCCACAAGCACGCTAGTTTCTTGAATTCACTTGATCTCGTTGAACTTCGTTATAAAGCCGCTAATGGGACTGACTTTAAGGTCGGCCTCATTCCTGGTGCACGCTTCCTCGCCGGTGGGGAACATACCATTTCTGGGACATTCTTTAATCCTAATATCCCAACTGAAGAATGCTTTACCACCCCTATGAAGGGTCAAGCTGAAGGGATTGTCTATGCTTCTAAACCTTTATCCTATAACGGCGAAGTCATCGACAAATTCTGGATTAGATTTAAAGAAGGTAAGGCCATTGAATTTGGTGCTGAACAAAACGAAGACCTCTTAAAAGAGATGCTCAATATGGATGAAACCAGTGGCTACTTAGGTGAAGTGGCGCTTGTTCCAAAAGAATCACCAATTAATAAGGCGGGTATACTCTTCTTTAATACACTATTTGATGAAAATGCCTCCTGTCACGTTGCCCTTGGTCGGGGCTTTAATATGGTATTACCAGGCTTTGACAAGATGAGTCTAGAAGAAATTAAAGCCAAAGGCGTAAATGATTCACTCATTCACGTTGACTTCATGATTGGGACTGATGATATGCATATCGTTGGTGTTAAACGTGATGGTTCAACCATTGATGTGTTCAAGGACGGAACATGGGCTTTCTAGGCCAAATCCAAAATAAAAAGAGTGCGATAAAAATACTAGCAGCAATTTTAACTTTGCTGCTAGTTTTCTTTTTGACCGTTCTTTCTTATCTTGTCTATCTTGCCGTCGACTATTCGCGCATTGGTAATATCACACTCGAAGTGACAAATAATACGACCACAAAACTAACAAAAAGTCAGGCTGTTAATGAATCGCTGACGATTTCAAGCTACAATATTGGCTTTGGCGCTTACTCCCGTGACTACTCGTTTTTCATGGACAAGGCTGAGTTTAAAGAGGAATATGTCGAGAGCCAAAACATGACGAAGACGGTTGGGAAATATAGCCGTGCCCTCAATAAATCTGAAGCAGAAGCTAATGCGACGGGCGCCTATCAAACGATTAGTGAAGCAATTGTTCCAAGCTATGGCGAAGTTGATTTTGCCCTTTATCAAGAAGTTGATACGGATTCGACACGCAGCTATGGTGTTGACCAATTAATTCTTGGTGATTTAGCGCATGATCAGTACGCTCGTGTTTTTGCGAGCAACTATCATTCTGGCTATTTGATGTACCCATTTTCGTCGCCAATTGGCGCTTCTAATTCGGGAATCTCTACGTATAGTAAATATGAAATAAGCGCAGCAAAACGCCAAGAATTCACTGTTTCAACTGTATTTGTTGATAAGTTTTTTGATCTTGATCGGGCCTTTACTGTCACAGAAATTCCCATTGAAGGGATGGAAGAACGTTTATTTATTTTTAACGTTCATATGTCAGCCTATGATGAGAGTGGTGAAATTAGAAAAGCCCAACTACTTGATTTAAAAGAAGCTTTTCTTGAAGCGCGTGATGCGAATAATAGAAGTAACTATATTATTGTTGGTGGTGATTTTAATCACGACCTGATTATTAGCAGTGACCGTAGTGACAAAGCCGAGGCTACTTGGTTTGACCGCCAAGAACTCGATGGCTTTAAAACCGATTGGTATAACTTTCTTAGGGCTGATCACACACTTGCCGAGGATAGTGATTTCCTCAATCCGAAGACGGGTGAAATTGAGCCCTATCAAAATGATCTTTATGGGACTGATTTACATGCCTATGGGGCTGTTAATTTACCGAGTGCTCGTGATGCATCGATTCCCTTCCAAGATAAAAATGACAACGGAATTATCGACAACTTTATGTGTGCGATTGACGGATTTCTAGTGTCTTCTAATATACTTGTGGAGCGCGTAGAGGTTGTTGGCAGTGGCGAAAACGGTCAACCTGAAACGCTTGATCCTAGTGATCCACGGTTCGGCTATGGATTTGTCTATAGCGACCATAATCCGGTCGTGATGGAATTTAGCTTAATCGCTTAAACGAATTAAGTCATCAAAACTGAGTTCAACTTCAGGGGTGATGACTTTTTTTTGATAGGGATCAATTTTACGAATGGTCGTTACGATTTCCTTAACAAAACCCTGATCATAATAGGTGATATTAAGCTTTTGACCATGATAGTTAACGAGTACGTCATTAATGGCATTCATTTCGTCCTCACTTAATAAGGGACGTGATACTTTAAGGCGTTCTTGCTTGAGTTTATTAAGGTAAATTGTTTGTTCTTTAAGGCTAACAAAAGGGGCCCACTTAACCATTTTGCGACTCATTTACGATGTCCTCCTATTTGATTAGCACGCCTTAAGTAAGTGGAAGACTTAGTTAAGGCATTCGCGCGCATTAATTTATCTTTACCAAAGCGGGCATGTATTTCATCAAGGGTGTCCCACAGACGATTTTGATCAGGGCTATTCATTTCATCGAAGAGGCTGATTTGTTCAAAGTTAGCATTTTTGACATCGCCAACACCAAGAAAGACTTGGCGGATGGGATGCTGGAGTGGGAGTGAGGAGAAGATGAGCATGAACGCATCAAATAGTTCGTCATTATCACGACTGAGTTTGAGTAGACTCATACTTTTACCATACGTTTTGCTGCTTGGTCGCGTTTCTAAAACACCAAGCGAGACGAGTCCGGCTTTAAAATCATACTTGCGGAGACGTCCACAAATGTCATCACACATTTCGCGAATGAGGGTTGGAACTTCCTCAAGGGCATAGTCACGGTGCAGGACCTGACCAGAAGTGAATGATTTGCTTTTAGTATGATACTGATCTTTCATATCACTTTCATCAATCCCATTTGCGTGTTCCCAAATTTGTTCACCAAGGATGCCGAGCGCATCTTTGAGTTGGCCTTTAGGGGCTCTAGCCACATCCTCCATATTAAAAAATCCCATACTAGCTAAGCGCTTTTCATAGCCCTTTGAAATTCCCCAAATTTTGGTGATTGGTGTCACTTTCCAGAGTTTATCTTGGACGTCACTATTAAACCATTGCGCCACTTGCTCTTTGGTTTTCTTGGCTTCAATGTCAAGTGCACATTTGGCCATGAACATATTTGGGCCAATCCCGGAAGCTGAAATGAGACCAAGTCGAGATTTGACCTCGCCCATAATCTTAAGCATCAGATCATAAGGGCTCAGTTTATAGAGGCTTAAGTAGGGGGTTAAATGAATAAATGTTTCGTCAATAGAATAGGGATGTATGTCTTCATCGGCAAAATAATCAAGCAGGAGTGCATTAAATTCAGTTGATTTAAGTACATAAGCTTCCATATTTGGTCGGGCATAAATGTAATTGATGTTAGGTGGGAGGTCGAAGCGACGCATGACATTTTTACAGCCTAGGGTTTTTAAGTAGGGGGTGACTGACATGATAATTGAACCAGGTCCTCTAAACTCATCACAGACGACAAGAGGTGCCTTAAAAGGGTCGAGTCCGCGCTTAATGCATTCGACAGTTGCATAAAAACTTTTTAAATCAATGACCGCAAAAACTTTTTCCATAGTTCTATTATAGAGGATAAAAAGAATATTATTAGTCTTGAATTATTGAGCAATTTTTGTATGAAAAAGAGGCTCTAAAAAAGAAGCGCATAAGTGCTATAATAAGGATAAAGTTGAGGTCATATTTATGGGAACATTTGAATATATTTTATTAGCACTTGTGCTGCTTACCCTGATTGCTTTAGTCGTTTTGATCGTTTTAGTGTTGAAGAAAAAGGATGTTTCATTTGAACAAAAAGTTGATTTAGAAATGCATGACAAAATGACCACTCTCCAAGGAAAAATTGAAGAACTCAATAAAGAGATTGCGCATAAAGTCGAGCTCACCCTCGCGGAAAATGCTAAAAAAGAAATCGCAAGTGACGCCGAACATAATAAGGCCTTGGGTGAAGAAATTGCTAAAAAACTTGCTGAATTGAATAAACAAGTTAACGATGCCCTATTGAACGCTAACAAGTCCCAAGGTGAAACACTGACCAATCTTGGCAAGCAAATTCAAGCCTTACAAACCGCGAATGAAAGTGTCTCTAAACTGGGTGAGAGTGTGACAGACCTCACAAAAGTCATCACCGGTAACAACCAAAAAAGAGGACAGTTTGGTGAATTTATGCTGACGAGTATACTCGAGAATATTTTTGAAACGACCAGCAATATGTTTTCAACCCAGTATGACCTTGATATTAAAGGTGCTAAAGTTAGACCTGATGCTGTTATCTATCTACCCCGTGAAAAAGGCAATATTCTCTGCATCGATTCAAAGTTTCCCTATGCCAATTATCTAGCTATTTTTAATGAAGATGGCAGTGAGAACGAGGGCAAAGTAAAGGAATTCAAAGAGGACGTTAAACGCAAAATTGATGAGATTTCATCTAAGTACATTGTTAAAGGCATGACCGCTGATTATGCCCTATGTTATTTTCCGAGTGATGAAATTTATAACTATATTAATGCCAAGCTACCGGAACTCGCTGACCGCGCACGGAAGGCTGCAGTTGTTCTTGTCTCCCCGGCCACATTGCAACCTGTCTTATATACGCTTAAGGCTTTGGCGATTGAGTATAAACGCAGTCAAAAACTCAATGAACTCAATACGCAAATTATTAGTTTGGCTAAAGATTTTGGCATCCTCCGTAAACGATGGGATAAGATTGAAAGTAATGTTTCAACACTGCAATCTAGTGTCAGTGATTTCAATGCGCCATTCAATCGGCTCGAAGGTAAATTTGAAAAAATTAGCGACGCTGCTGAGATTGAAGAAGAAAAAGAATAACTGATTGAAAACAAGTGAATATAATAGTATTATATTTTCTATGGGGCTGTAGCTCATCTGGGAGAGCGCATCGTTCGCAACGATGAGGTAGCGAGTTCGATCCTCGTCAGCTCCACCATTTTTTTGAAAGTTCCCCCAAAATTTTGCCCTAATAAAGGGTAGAATAAAGGGGGATTTTTTATATGAAATATACGATCGATGAGAAGTTAAAGTTCGTCAAAATGCATTTAGAGGACAATGTTCCCATATTTGAGATAGCAAAGAAATATCAATTTGATCCTAGCTCACTAAAATACTGTTGTAAACTATATAAAATGCATGGTGAAAAAGCTTTTGTCAAACAGGAAAAGGCCAGGACATATACAAGAGAAGAGAAACTAAAAGCAATATCTTACATTTTAAGTGGTGAGAAAAGCTTGAGAGACGTTGCTTTTGAAATGATGTTGAGCGACCCAAAGATTGTCGCGGATTGGGTCAAAAAGTACAAGCTTGAAGGTGAAGCAGGGATTAAAGACACCTATAGTCGGGCAGCCTATCTCAAACATGATGAAAGCGTCTTAAAAAAAGAACACAAAAAGTTACTAGAAGATTTGGAGCGTACGAAAGCGGAGAATGAATACTTAAAAAAATCATTTCCCCACATTCTCAAAAGAAGCAAACAATCAAAGAAAAAGTAAAGATTGTGCGAGAGTTGCGGGGACAGTTTAAATTAGGTATGCTTCTTGAT
>DATESM010000044.1:0-2837 GCA_035270805.1 Bacilli bacterium | reverse complement strand
TGTTTCACTGACCGCGGTCACGAGTTTTGATGCAGTCGGGAGTGTGGTTGTGATTGCCCTGATGGTAGGGCCCGCGATTACGGCCTTACTATTTACCAAGAACCTTTTGAAAACTGTCTTACTGTCAATGGGAATTGGTGTGTTTAATAGTTTGGGAGGATTCCTCCTGGCCCTCCTCTTCGATTTAAGAACAAGTGGCGTCATTGCGGGCTTCACACTCGCTATTTTCCTCCTTGCCCTTCTCATTAACCCTAAACACGGTGTCATTGCCCTGATATTAAGAAGAAGAGCACAAAAAATTGAATTCAGTCTTGTCGCCCTCCTTAATCACTTAGAAAATCATCAAAAAAGTAATGAAACAAGAACGACAAGAGAAGCATTAAAGACAACTTTTGCTGCCTCGTCTCGCCCCAACTACTTGATTGATTTAGCCTTTAAAAAAGGCTATATCGAATGTCGTCAACACTACATTCATATCACCGAAGAGGGAAATCATTTCTACCGACAAAAAACAAAAACCTATGAGTTTGATTTATAAGGAGAAGCACTATGAACCGAGCAGAAGAAGATTACATCAAGGCCGTCTATGAACTAACCATTGAAAAAGAAGAGACACTGGCTAAAACCAATGAACTAGCCTTAAAGTTTGGCTTTAGCGATCAAAGCGTTAATGAGATGGTCAAGCGTCTTGTTAAAAAGGGAATATTTAAGTTTTCACCCTATAAAGGTGTCTCCTTAACGAGTGAAGGGCGAAAAGAGGCCATTCGTATGGTCAGAAGTCATCGCCTGTGGGAGTTATTTCTCGATAAAGCGCTTGGTTTTAAATGGCATGAAGTGCATGAAGATGCTGAAAATCTTGAACATGTTGTTTCCCCTCAGGTCATTGAAGCGATTGACCGCTATTTAGGTTATCCAACTCACTGCCAACATGGTAACCCTATTCCAACGCGAGATGGGAAAGTGACGCTTGTCAGTCAACGTTCCATATTTGATCTTAATGTCGGTGAACACTTTGAATTGATCCGAGTTAAAGACAATAAGGAACTCTTAACTTACTTAAATAAAATCAATCTCAAACTACATGACCGCTTTTTAGTTACTAGTAAGGACAATTTTGTTGGACTGATAAGAATTAAAGACGAAAGAGGAGAGATTGAACTCACAAAAACAGTCGCGGAATTGTTGTTTGTAAAGGCAGTCACTAATCAATAAATAAACTCGCTTTAGCTTGTTTAGTCCATGCGTTATTGAGGTCAAACTTGATATATTAGTGTAAAATCAGTGTTGAAAGTTGAGGAATGAAAGATGAACCAATTCCATCACGACGATATTATGTATGTAACAAATGTGACCCTTAAGGTCAAAGATATCAAAACCATGCTCGCCTTCTATATGAATGTTTTAAAAATGAAACTCATCTATAAGATGGGTCATACCTATTGCCTTGGGACAGAAAGCGACCGTGTCCTAGTCATTCTTGTTGCGGATGAAAATGCGCTCCTAAAGCGTCAACGCACTACTGGACTCTATCACTTTGCGCTGCTCTTGCCGAGCCGTCACGATCTTGGGGTATTTTTTAACTATTATCTAGCAGGGGAATATCCTTTAAGTGGCGCGAGTGACCATGCCGTCAGTGAAGCCCTTTATTTAAATGACCCAGAAGGAAACGGGATTGAAATCTATTGTGACCGCCCATCCTCAGCGTGGCGCTTTAATAAGGACGGTGTAGTCATGACGACTGAAGCACTTGATCATGTCTCCTTACTAAAAGAAAAAGGGGATTATGATAAGATTCCTGATAACACCGTCATGGGACATCTACATTTACATGTTAATAACATTGATGAGGCTAAAGGCTTTTTTGTTGATACCTTAGGATTTAATAAGATGCTTGATTATGGTCCATCTGCTTCATTTATTAGTGATGGACAGTATCATCACCATTTGGCCTATAATACATGGTTAGGTACGACTAATCGCCATCGAAGCGACGATGAAACTGGCCTAATGGCCTATGAAGTGAATGTGCCTGCTAGTCGGATGGGAAACCTAGTCGACAAGCTAAAACATGCAGGTGTTGATTATGTGCGTGGTGACGGGGAAATGACTTTTAAAGATATTAATCACGTCACTGTTAGATTAGTTCTAGTGACATCATAAAAAAATCCGACATAAAAATGATAGAAATCTTTATATTTATTAGCAGACTGATTTTGATGTGACCGTAGTTTAACGCTTAATGATTGAGAAATTTAGTTTATTAACTAATGATTGTTTTTGTCCAATTCATAGAGCAAACCTTCAAGTTCGCCCTCAGTTTTAGGGTTGAAGCGGGTATAAGTACCAACGAAATGCATCCCAAGTTTTTCCATCACTTTGTAACTAGCAATATTACGTTTATCACAAGTTGCGATAATTTTTGTTAACCCAAGTGTTTGAAAACCATACTTTATCATGATTCGCGCCGCTTCGGTTGTGTATCCTCTTCCCCAATAAGCCTGATTGAGGATATACCCTAATTCACCAACATGTGTGTTTTTAAGTGTCAAATCAATCATGCCAATGAGATCATCACTATGTTTAAGAATAATCGCAAAGCGATAAATGGTCTTGTTGACTTTTTGATCTAGTTCAAGGGTGGCTTCGACGTAGCGGAGCGTATCACTATAAGTATTAGGACCCCAGAGCATATAGGTTGTGGTCTTTTCATCTCCGGCATATAAGAAGATGGAGAGTGCGTCATCACGCTTGACTGGACGAAGATAGATATGTTTTCCAATAAGATGCATGATTTATTCTAGCACCACTCAAATCATCTTTATGATTAAATGAGATGA
>DATESM010000043.1:0-17390 GCA_035270805.1 Bacilli bacterium | reverse complement strand
GATCAGGGATGAGGGGTGGTATTTCCCCATTATTTTTTAAAAATTCCAGCGACAAATTTGGTCCTTACGTAGTAGGAGGTAAAAAAAGTATTGCAAATACAAGAACTTGGTGTTAATATCTATTCACGTAATGCCTCGCACACGCGTGCATTATGTATGCTCGTGGTAGGAATTGTGATTATTCCGCTTACCACTGCACGGACAATCTATAAAAAAGAGGAGGAACGTCACGTGAGAAAGAAAATCGCAAAAGTAGTAAAGCTCGAACTATCAGGCGGTGAAGCCAAACCAGGACCAAAACTAGCATCTGCTGGCATTGTTATGCCAAAGTTTTGTACTGACTTCAACGCTAAAACTGCTGACCGTAGAGGTAAAGTAGTTCCAGTTATTATTACAGCTTATGAGGACAAATCATTTGATTTTGAAATCAAAACAACCCCAGTCGCCATTCTGTTAAAAGAAGCTGCTGGAAACCTCAGCAAAGGTAGTGACAACGCCAAGGCCAAGAAGGTCGGCAAAATCACGAAAGCCCAATTACGGGAAATTGCTGAATACAAAATGCCAGATTTGAACGCTATTGATATTGAAGGCGCAATGAAAATTGTTGCTGGATCAGCGCGCAATATGGGCATTGTTGTAGAAGATTAGTGGAAGAGAACTCACTCGTTAGTACCACAAGGAGGAAAATTATGAGAAGAGGTAAAAAGTACAACGCCGCACTTGCGCTTGTTGATGCAAACAAACAATATGAACTTGCCGAGGCTGTCGCGCTTGTAAAGAAGACATCAATTACAAAATTTGATGCAACCATCGATGTTTCTTTCCGTTTAAATGTTGATCCACGTCAAGCCGATCAACAAATTAGAGGAACATTAGTCTTGCCACATGGAAATGGTAAGACAAAAAAAGTATTAGCAATTACGACACGCGTTCAGGAAGCTTTAGATGCGGGAGCAGATTTCGCCGGAGCCAAAGAAATGCTAGACAAAATCAAAGCAGAAAACTGGTTTGATTATGATGTGATTGTTGCCACGCCAGATATGATGGGCGAACTTGGTAAAATGGGTAAACTCTTAGGACCAAAAGGCTTAATGCCAAATCCTAAAGTTGGTACCGTCACCAATGACCTTGTCAAGGCTATTGCCGATATCAAGGCTGGTAAAGTCGAATACCGTGTCGACCGTGAAGCAAATATGCACGTTTCCGTCGGTCGCGTTAGCTTCGATGATGCTAAGTTGGTTGATAACCTAGCTGCTTTATGTGAAAGAATCGTGAAGGTTCGTCCATCAGCAGTCAAAGGAAATTACATTAAAAACGCTGTTATTCACACCACCATGGGACCAGCGATCCACATTACATTTGCGGGTCGTTAATCTATACAAAGCAATCAATATACCTAAGAAAACAACGGCCGAAGAGCTTAATAATGTTGTCGAGGTAATTTATGAATATTACACATAACGGGATATTGGTGCCTCAATTCTAAAAAAACTAAGAAAAAGGAGGTAGAGCAATGAATCAAAACAACTTAACTGCAAAACAAGTAATTGTTGATGAAGTAGTTGAAAAAGCAAAAGCTAATAATGCGATGATCGTCTTTGAATATCGCGGACTTACTGTCAGAAAAATTTCTGAATTACGCAAGATTTTAAGAGAAAACAATGCCGAAATGGCCATTTACAAAAACTCTTTAGTCGAACGTGCTGCCGAAAAGCTTGGTAAACCAGAACTTAACGATATGTTAACTGGGCCAAATGCATTCGTCTTCAGTAACGATGTCATCAAAGGACCAAACATTATTAGAAAGTTCGCTATTAAAAACGACCAAGTCGTCATTAAAGGCGGATTAATCGAAGGCCGTGTAGTCGATGCTGAAAGCGTCAAGACTATCGCTAAACTACCAGGTCGCGAAGGTTTGATTTCTATGTTCTTATCGGTGCTTAACGCACCAGTGCGTCAATTCGCAGCAACTGTTAAAGCTGTCGCGGATGCGCAAAACTAATTGCCCAAGGAGGAAAATAAAATGGCAAAACTAACAATTCAAGATATTATTGCGTCATTAAAAGAAATGACCGTCTTAGAACTTAACGATCTCGTTAAGGCAGTCGAAACAGAATTTGGTGTCACCGCCGCTGCCCCAACCGCCGCTGCCGCACCAGTTGAAGAAGAAGAAGCAGAAAGCAAAGGACCAACTGAAGTCACCTTAACCTTAAAGGCCTTTGGTCAAAGCAAGGTTGCAGTTATTAAAGCCGTCCAAGCCATCACCGGTTTAGGCTTAATGGATGCTAAGAAATTAGTTGACACTGCACCAGTCACCATTAAAGAAAAGATTTCACCAGTCGAAGCCGAAGAACACAAGAAAGCTCTTGTCGCCGCTGGCGCCGAAGTTGAAATTAAGTAAGTCTACTAAAAACTGCACGAACCCATACGCTCTGGCCTATGGGTTTTCGTGCTTATAGAGGATAGTGTGGATGAGTCAATATTTCGATAATGATACATCGTTAAAATCTGAGAAAAAAGTGATTAAATTCACTTATAAATCCGAGACATTATCTTTCTATACCGATATTGGCGTCTTTAGTAAAAACGAAATCGATGAGGGGTCTATAGGCCTACTCAATGTCGTCACAGAACAAATGTTAAGTGGCCATATACTCGATGTCGGATGTGGGTATGGAACGCTTGGCCTCACAATTGCCAAATTGTTCCCAAATGTTAGCGTCAGCATGTTTGATGTCAATGAACGTGCCGTTGATCTAACAAGTCAAAACATTAACGCTAATCATGTCGATAACGCAATCGTATTTGTTGGAAGCACCTATCAGGCTTTGACAAAAGACGAATTTCAAACAATTGTAATTAATCCACCTATCCGGGCGGGGAAAAAAGTATATTATCCCTTACTCTCGGACGCGTTTAATTACTTAACTGATGGCGGAACGCTTTACTTTGTGATCAGAAAAAGTCATGGCGCCTTAAGTGCTAAAGAACATGTTGTCCAAACATTTGGCAACTGTGATTTAGTTAAAAAGCATCATGGATTCTATGTGTATAAAGCAGTAAAGCGATAAAAAATTATGAAAAGTGAGGCCATTTATGAAAAGATTACAAGATCCAAATAGACGTTTATTCAATGACCGAATTGATTTCAGTAAGGTTTCAGGAAAGTTTCCTTTACCAAATTTAGTTTCGATTCAAACAGAGTCATACCAATGGTTTTTAACAGAAGGTATTGAAGAAGTCTTCAAAGATGTATTCCCAGTTTCATCCTATAATAAGGAAACGATTGTTGATTACGTCTCATACCGCATTGAAAAACCTAAATACACATTCTTAGAATGTAAGCAAAGAGGCTTAACCTATAGTGCGCCACTCAAAGTTAAATTTTCTTTAGAGTCCAAAACAACGGGCGAAATTAAAGAAAACGATATCTTTGTTTGTGACCTTAACCTCATGACACAATCTGGGACCTTTATTGTTAACGGTGCCGAACGTGTAATCGTAAGCCAAATCGTTCGTTCTCCAGGTTCCTATATGAGTCGTGAACTCGACAAGTCCGGTCATTATTTATATACTGCCGACCTTAATCCATCACGTGGAACATGGTTAAATTTTGAAAATGATACCAAAAACATTCTTTCTTTACGGATTGACCGTCAAAAGAAAATGAATGCAACGCTTTTACTTAAAGCACTTGGTCTAACCGACACCAAAATGATCGTTGATCTATTTGACGCCAAAACGACCAAACGAGTTAAAACTCGCAAGGGACAAGATAAAGACTTAAGCGCCTTAGAGTTAACACTCCAAAAGGATGAAAGTATTATCACCGAACTTGACGCTCTCGAATCAATTTTTAGAAAGCTCAAACCAGGTGAACCTATTAGTGAAGAAGGCATCATTATGCATCTTTACCAAAAGTTCTTTGACCCAAAACGCTATGACTTAGGTAAAGCTGGTCGCTATAAATTTAATACTAAGCTCGGCATTTACGAACGCTTATTAGGTTCAATTATTGCTGAAAACCTTGTTGATGTTACTGGTGAAATTGTGTATCCAAAAGACACATTAATGACCAAGGACATCATTGACGGACTCAAGAGCAAACGCTTCTTTGAAGAAGGCGCACACACCCTTGAATTACGCGTCAATCAAAAACTTGATACCCACAACGTCGTCAATGTTGTGAGTGTGTACACTAATGATGAAAAAAACCAAACCATTAATGTGATTGGGACCGACTTAAATATCGAAGAAAAGATTGTGACAATTCCTGATATTGTTGCCACTTTCTCCTACTTCATGAACGTCCAATTCAATGTTGGTAGTTTCGATGATATTGACCACCTTAGCAACCGTCGTGTTCGCTGTGTTGGTGAATTGATTCAAAACCAATTCCGTGTTGGACTCAGTAAAATGGCTAAGGCCATTCGCGATAACACATCGATTTCAAGTGCAGAAGAACTTGTGCCACAAAGATTATTCAATGTGCGTCATGTTTCGACCGCTATCCGTGATTTCTTTGCCACTTCGCAATTATCACAATTCATGGATCAAGTTAACCCACTGGCTGAGTTAACCAATAAACGGAGATTAAGTTCTTTAGGACCTGGTGGTCTAACCCGTGACCGCGCAAGCTTTGCGGTTCGTGACGTTCACTATTCTCACTATGGTCGGATTTGTCCAATTGAAACCCCAGAAGGTCAAAACATTGGTCTGATCAACAATCTCGCGTGTTATGCGCGTGTGAATAAATATGGATTCCTTGAAACCCCATATCGTAAAGTCGACAAACCATTTGGTCGTGTTAGTGAACAAACTGTTTACTTCTCCGCCAATGAAGAAAGAGAATACATTATCGCGGAAGCTAACGTCGATTTAGATGAAAACAACCTCATCATTAATCGTGAAGTTATTGCTCGTTACAAAGGCGAAAATATTGTGGTTACACCTGATAAGGTTGATTACATCGACGTTTCACCAAAACAAATTGTTTCGATTGCCGCCGCTTCAATTCCCTTCCTTGAAAACGATGATGCGATGCGTGCCTTGATGGGTGCTAACATGCAACGTCAAGCTCTCCCACTTTTAAAACCAGAATCACCATTTGTTGCAACCGGTCTTGAAACCAAAGTTGCCCACGATAGTGGTTCCGCTGTCGTTGCCCATTTTGACGGCCTTGTTAGCTATGTCGATAGCAAAAAGGTTGTTGTCAAAAATGACCAAGGCGATGTCACAGAATATCTCCTACAAAAATTTAGCAGAAGTAACCAAGGAACTTGTTTCAATCAAACCCCAATTGTTAAAGCGGGACAAAAAATTGAAGCTGGTCAAGTACTTGCTGATGGTCCAGCCATGGACAAGGGCGAACTTGCCTTAGGTCGTAATGTGACGATTGCATTCATGACTTGGAATGGTTACAACTTTGAAGATGCGGTCATCATGAATGAACGCCTCGTTAAAGAAGACGTCTATACTTCAATTCACATTGAAGAACACAAAATCGAAACACGCGACACCAAATCCGGTCCTGAAGACATCACCCGTGATATTCCTAACGTGAGTGAAGGGGCGAAAGCCTTCTTAGATGCCGAAGGTATCGTTGTTCCTGGTGCGGAAGTTAAAGAAGGCGACATTCTCGTCGGTCGTGTCACACCAAAAGGTGTGGTCGAACCTTCAGCCGAAGACAAATTACTCCAAGCCATCTTTGCTGAAAAAGTCAAAGATGTTAAAGACACCTCACTCCGGGTCCCACATGGTGGGTCTGGAACTGTGGTCGAAGTCAAGATTTTCTCACGTGAAAAAGGTGACGAACTGCCACCAGGCGTGAAGAAATCAGTCTCGGTCTACATTGCCCAAAAGCGGAAGATTAGCGAAGGGGATAAGATGAGCGGACGTCATGGTAACAAGGGCGTCATCTCCCGTATTCTCCCTGAAGCCGATATGCCATTTATGGAAGATGGGACACCGGTCGACATTATGCTTAACCCACTCGGGGTTCCAAGCCGGATGAACATCGGTCAAGTTCTTGAAATTCACCTTGGTCTAGCCTGTAAAAAACTCGGCATCAAAATTGCCACACCAGTTTTCGACGGCATGACTAATGATGAAATCTTTGAATTAATGGAAGCTGCCAAAATGCAACGTGATGGCAAGCAAATTTTATATGATGGACGCACTGGCGAACGTTTCGACGAACGGATTAGTGTTGGTGTCATGTATATGATTAAACTAGTCCACATGGTCGATGATAAGTTACATGCTCGTGCAACTGGTCCTTATAGCCTTGTGACCCAACAACCTTTAGGCGGTAAAGCGCAAAACGGTGGTCAACGGTTCGGGGAAATGGAAGTCTGGGCACTTGAAGCCTATGGGGCAGCCCATATCCTCCAAGAAATGCTAACAATTAAATCAGATGACCGCGTCGGACGTAAACGGACTTATGAAGCCATTGTTAAGGGACTTGACCTCCCTGAACCAGGTATTCCTGAAGCCTTCAAGGTCTTAACTCGTGAACTCCAAGGGCTCGCTATTGATGTTGATTTAATCAACAATGACGGCGACAAAATCGATCTTGATGAATTAGCTAAGGAACAAGACGCCGAAATTCGTCGTGCCCGTAAGGCCACACGCGTCAGAACCGAAGAAGAAGTCATCGATGCGGAAGTCGAGGGTATCACCTATAACCGCGAAACCACTGCAGAAAGAGAGGACTAATTTATGGCACGCAAACAAGCATTCACAATTAGTGAACTCAGTTCAGTCCAAGTTGGTCTAGCCTCACCTGAAAGAATCCGTGAATGGAGTCATGGTGAAGTCACCAAACCTGAAACAATTAACTACCGTAGCCAAAAACCAGAAACCGATGGTCTCTTCTGTGAAGTGATTTTTGGTCCAAGCAAAGACTACGAATGTCACTGTGGTAAGTACCGCAAAATTAGATACAAAGGTGTCACCTGTGAAAAATGTCACGTTGAAGTCATCTCAAAATATGTCCGCCGCGAACGGATGGGTCATATTGAATTAGCTTCACCTTGTACACACATTTGGTACTTAAAAGGAACGCCTTCACGTCTAGCATTATTGCTTGATATGACGGCTAAACAACTTGAAGAAGTCATTTACTTTATTTCTCACGTTGTCCTTAATCCAGGTACTTCAACCGCACTTTACTACAAACAATTCCTCGATGAAGCCACAGCAAAGTCTGTCTTCGTTGAAGCGATTAAAGAAATTCAAGCCACGCAACAATTACGTGACTTTGATAATGCTAGATGTGAACAACTCATTGATCGGATGACCTCATCCAATCAACCATTTGACTTCTTTACTGTCGCAAGCTTAATCAGTAAATATACTGGTGCTGTGTTCGGTGAAGGGGCTGAAGCAGTGAAACACTTACTGAAGGAAATCGATCTTGATGCTGAATTAGAAACAATCAAGGAACAAATCAAAACCGAAAGTAAGCAAAAAGTGTTACGTCTACAAAAACGTTTAGATGTCGTCCAATCATTCCGTAACTCTTCAAACAAGCCGGAATGGATGGTCTTAGATGTTGTGCCTGTCATCCCACCAGATTTACGGCCAATGTTACAACTTGATGGTGGTCGTTTTGCCACAAGTGACATCAATGATTTATACCGGAGAGTCATTTCCCGTAATAATCGTTACAAACAACTTTTACAAATGAATGCTCCTAAAGTTATCTTAATGAACGGTCAACGGATGCTACAAGAAGCCGTTGATGCGCTGATTGATAACGGTCGCCGCGGCAAGCCTGTTCAAGGTGCAAACCGCCGTCCACTCAAGTCACTCAGTAGTGCACTTAAAGGTAAGCAAGGTCGTTTCCGGCAAAACCTTCTTGGAAAACGTGTTGACTATTCCGGCCGTAGCGTTATTGCTGTTGGTCCAGAACTCAAGATGTACCAATGTGGACTGCCACGGGAAATGGCTGTCCAATTATTCCGTCCATTTATCGCCCACGTCCTAATTAAGGATGGCGATGCAACCAACCATACACAAGCTGATCGGATGATTGATGCGATGGTCGAAAGAGTCTTCGATATTCTTGAAGATATCATTAGCGAACATCCAGTCTTACTCAACCGGGCGCCAACGCTTCACCGTTTAGGTATTCAAGCGTTCCAACCAGTCCTTGTTTCTGGTCGCGCTATTCGTCTTCACCCACTCGTTTGTACCGGCTTTAATGCTGACTTCGATGGTGACCAAATGGCGGTTCACGTTCCTCTAAGCAAAGCTGCCCAAGAAGAGGCCATTAACTTAATGTTAGCCTCTAATAACATTCTTGGTCCTAAAGATGGTCGTCCAATCGCGACCCCATCACAAGACATGGTCATTGGCAACTACTACCTCACCCAAGAAGAAAGCAAAGCTGACTTCCTAAAACGTGCGGATGAAGCGCATGCCATTGGTGACTTTGAAGGTGAAAGATTAAATCGCCTCTACGCGGAAAGTGAAGGCCGTGTCTTTGCAAGTATTGATGAAATCAAACTCGCATTCCAAACACACCAAATTCACGTTCATAACCGAATTGCGGTTAAAGGTGCGGTCATTGGTAAGAGAACATTCACCGAAACGATGAATAAATCCTACTTAATTACAACTGTTGGTAAGATTTTCTTTAACGAAGTCTTCCCAACTGACTTCCCATACATTAATAACGCAGCCCATATCAGCTCCCACCAAGATCAAATTTCAAACTTTGTGCCAGCGGGAACGAATATTCGTGAGTTCATTGCAAACAAAGCGCTGATTGAGCCAATCAAAAAGAGCAATCTTGAAAGTGTTGTTAACGAAGTGTTCAAACACCACACAACTGTTGAAACGAGCGTTGTCTTAGATAAGATCAAAGATCAAGGCTTCAAATTCTCAACACTAGCAGGTCTGACCGTCTCTCTAGCTGACATTACGCCAGTTATTGGGAAGGACGAGATTATTGCTGAAGGTGATTCACGCGTCAGAAACATCAACAACGCATTCAGTCGTGGTCTCTATAATGAAAATGATCGTTATAGTGCAGTTATCAAAACCTGGAATGATGTTAAAAAACAAGTTAAAGATAAATTACGTGAACAATTCTCGCTTGAAAAACGCAACTCTCTCTACATTATGTTTGATAGTGGCGCGCGTGGTAAGGAAGATAACTTCCTACAACTCAAGGGGATGCGTGGTCTCATGGCCTCACCACGTGGTGAAATCGAAATCCCAGTTAAAGCCAACTTCCGTGAAGGGATTAGCGTTAGTGAATTCTTCATTGCTTCCCACGGTTCCCGTAAGGGTGGTGCTGATACAGCGCTGAAGACGGCTGACTCAGGTTATCTAACCAGACGGTTAGTTGACGTTGCCCAAGATGTCATCGTTCGTGAACATGACTGTGGTAGTGACCATGGTTTCCTTGTTTCGGCGATTTATGACAAGAAGGAAAACTCCGACAAACCAGTCGTGGCTCTCTCAGACCGTATTACTGGACGTTACTCTGTCCACGATATTATTCACCCAACAACTGGTGAAATCCTTGTCCACGGTAACACAATGATTACTGAAGACATGGCGGAAATCGTTGATAATGCTGGTGTTGAATCGGTCGAAATTCGTTCACTCTTTGGTTGTGAAACTAGAGGTGGCGTTTGTGCTCACTGTTATGGTATTAGCCTTGCCACAGGTAAGGAAGTTAAAATCGGTGATGCTGTTGGTATTATGGCCGCCCAATCAATTGGTGAACCAGGTACACAGCTAACGATGAGAACATTCCATACGGGTGGTGTTGCGACAACTGAAGACGTGACGCAAGGGTTACCACGTGTTCAAGAACTCCTTGAATCACGTGAACCAAAACGTAAAGCTAAAATTTCTGATATTGCCGGTGTTGTCACCCATATTGAAGAAAAAGATAAACGTTACATGGTTACCGTCACTAATGACCTCGAAGAAAAAATGTTTGAAACTGATTATATGCAAACACTTCGCGTCAAAGTAGGCGATGAACTTAAGAACGGCGACCGTCTCACCGATGGTAGTGTGTTCCCACGTGAATTACTCGCGGCAAGTGACGTGACGACTGTGCAAAACTATATTCTTAACGAAGTTCAAAAGGTTTACCGTCTCTCAGCTGGTGTTAAGATTGGCGACAAGCACCTTGAAGTTATCGTTAAACAAATGTTGAACCGTGTCTCTATTATTGATGGTGGTGATTCCGACCTGATTCCAGGAATGAAAGTATCCCTCAATACATTCACACAAATCAACAGTGAACTCCTCTTATCTAACCGTCGTCCAGCCTTTGCAATTCCCCTAATCTTAGGAATTACTAAAGCAGCCCTGGCCAGTGATTCATTCCTCAGTGCCGCTTCCTTCCAAGAAACAACGAGAATCTTAACCGATGCGACGATCAAGGGTAAAACCGATCCACTTTATGGCTTAAAAGAAAACGTCATTACAGGTAAATTAATTCCTGCCGGACGTGGCATTAAGAGCGATGAAGAAAATGACGAACTACTCGAAGACTTTGACGTTATTGACCGCATTAATGCGATTGATTACATCTACGAGAACAACTAAAAAAAGAGGCTGTAAGTTAATTACAGCCTTTTTCTTAACGAAAAAAGCCACTATTTAAGTGGCTTTTATTATTTAAACGCTGACTTTTGCTTTGATTGAAGGGTGGGAGACATAGTCAACTAATTCAATGTCTTCATAGCGGATATCCACAATCGAATTGACTTTGCGTTTGATGACGAGCTTTGGCAGTGGCAGTGGCGTGCGTGTTAACTGTTCGCTGACTTGATCAAAGTGGTCGGTATAAATATGCGCATCGCCGATTGTCATCACGAAGTCACCGGCAATCTTTCCTGTGGCGTGGGCCATCATATGTAGGAGCAAAGAATAGGAGGCAATATTGAAAGGGACGCCTAGAAATATATCAGCACTTCGTTGATAAAGTTGCAGTGACAGCGTGGATTCGTCTGCACTAACATAAAATTGCATGAGTAAGTGGCAGGGAGGTAGTAACATATCTTTAATCGCTGGAGGGTTCCAAGCTGAAATGAGAAGACGGCGTGAGTGTGGATTCGTTTTGATTTCACGCTCAATTTGCAAGAGTTGATCAACCCCATTAAAGTTCCGCCACTGATGGCCGTAAACAGGTCCTAGATCGCCGTGTTTGAGCGCAAAGGCTTCGTCAGTTTTTACCTTTTCAATGAAGGAGGCCATATCTTCTCCCTGATAATCCGGAGATTTTGTGTACTTGACGTAGGGCCACTCATTCCAAATGCGAATGTTTTGGACAACAAGGGGCCGAATATTTGTTTTCCCAGAGATAAACCATAGTAGTTCACCTAAAACTGAATGAAAATGAACTTTTTTTGTGGTTAAGAGTGGAAAGCCTTCACTTTGAGGGAAGCGCATTTGATAGCCAAAATAAGATTTGGTTCCTGTTCCAGTTCGGTCGCTTTTAAGCACACCCTTACTTAAAACATCACGGCATAATTGTAGATATGTTTCCATAAAGACCTCACATACTTTTTTATTATGCTAGCACAAAAAAAATTTTTCTTGTCAGGAAAGTGTTTACATCGACGCTTTATAAAATTAAGCAACATATGAAAACATTTTTTTCTTGTCAGTGTCAATCAAAATTGTATTCATCATAAAGACTGAAAACATAGAGTCAGGGAATTCTTTCGCTAATGCATAGGCAAAATTGACAAATTCGGTGAACCGAAAATGGTAGTAAATTAGTAAATACATTTCATTTGCTAAGTCCCGTCTCTTATTGATATATTGAACATGATTTAATCGGAAAATCAGTCTCAGTGACAAGGTCGACTCCGCCCTTTAGTGAAGGGTTTTTACTATCACAATATGATAAAGAGGTATGCTATGACAACGTTTGAAGTTATTACAAAGCGCGATGGATCCATTGCCCCATTTAAAAGAGAAAAAATCGCCAGTGCGATTGCGCGCGCCGGCGCTAAAACTGGTGAATTTGATGAAAAGGAAGCCGAACTGCTCTCACAAGAAGTGATGAAAAAAATTATCGAACTCAATCCAACGATTGTTCTTCATGTTGAACTTGTGCAAGATTTAGTTGAAGATGTTTTACTGAATTCACCCCACAAACAAACGGCAAAAGCTTATATTTTATATAGAGATAAGCATGCCCAAAGTCGCAAGCGCGATTTATTTAAGCCGCGGTTAAACCTAAAGCCTTATGAGTATCCGGAACTGATTGAGTATGTCGATGCGATTCGCCACTCATACTGGATTCATACAGAATTTAATTACACAAGTGATATTCAAGATTTTAAAATTCATGTGGCGCATCATGAACGTGAAGCGATACGCAAGGCGATGCTAGCGATTGCCCAAATTGAGGTCTCGGTTAAAACTTTCTGGGGCGACATTTTCAAACACTTACCAAAACCAGAAATTGGTAGTGTTGGTTATACATTCGCCGAAAGTGAAGTTCGTCATCACGATGCCTATTCACATCTGCTTGAACTTCTAGGTTTGAATACTGAATTTGAACATATTCGAGAAATCCCATCAATCATGAAGCGTATTCAGTATCTTGATAAAACTAACGCGGCGAGCAAGGGACAAAATGATAGAGACTATGCCCTTGCAGTCCTCTTATTTTCGCTTTTTATCGAGCATGTTTCGCTCTTTTCACAGTTTCTGATTATTATGTCATTCAATAAATATCGCAATCAATTTAAAGGTATATCGAATGCGATCGAGGCAACCTCGAAAGAAGAACAAATCCATGGTCTTTTTGGTATTGATCTTATTAATATCATGCGCGAAGAACATCCAGAGTGGTTTGACAAGGCCCTCAGTCGGACGATTCGTGAGGCTTGTCAAGAGTCCTATGAGGCTGAAGAAGAAATCATTGACTGGATTTATCAAGCCGGTGAGTTAGATTTTTTACCCAAGCAAGTTGTCAAAGAGTTTGTTAAGAACCGGCTTAATAATTCGCTAGTCAGTGTGGGTGAAGAAAAACTATTCACAGTCGATCAAGCTCTAGTTGAGTTGACAGATTGGTTTGATGACGAAGTTATCGCCACAAAGCATGCCGATTTCTTTGTTAAACGTTCGATTAATTATAATAAAAGGTCAAAAAGCATCACAAGTGATGACTTGTTTTAGGAGCAACTATGAATTGGTTAAATGAAAACAGTCGCCATTTCCTCGCCGGAGGATATTTGACTGAAGGGGTGAGCCCAGAAATGCGCATTCGCTTTATCGCTGATAAGGCGGAAGAAATTCTTGGAATAAAGGGATTTGCCGATAAATTTTACGCTTATATGGCAAAAGGATACTATTCTCTTTCTTCGCCAATTTGGGCAAATTTTGGGATTAATAAGGGACTACCTATATCTTGTTTTGGTGGCCATATTGAAGATAATATGGCTGGCATTCTCTATAGCGTTGGTGAAACGGGGATGATGTCAAAATTTGGCGGGGGAACTTCTGGCTATTTTGGTGATGTTCGACCCCGTGGCGCGACCATTACTAATAATGGCCATTCATCAGGTGCTGTCCATTTTATGCAGTTATTTGAGTCAATCATTGATGTGGTATCGCAAGGTTCGACCCGTCGTGGTCACTATGCACCTTACTTACCACTTGAGCACCACGACATTGATGAGTTTCTTGAAATTGGCACTGAAGGTAATCCGATTCAAGATTTGACGCATGGCGTGACAGTGACTGATGCTTGGATGGAGGCGATGATTAATGGCGACAAAGAAAAACGGAAAATTTGGGCCAAAGTTATTCAACGCCGGGTTGAAATTGGCTATCCCTACATTATTTTCATCGATACAGTCAATCGGGGAACGGTTGATGTTTATAAAGATAAGAATTTGAAAATCACACATAGTAATCTATGTAGTGAAATCGCCCTGCCAGACAATCACGAATGGTCATTTGTGTGTGACTTAAGCTCAATGAATATTTTGCATTATGATGAGTGGAAGGAGACTGACGCCGTGGAAACAATGGTTTACTTTCTTGATGCTGTGATGTCCGACTTTATTCAAAAGTTAGAGCATTTACGTGACTCAGACAAACATGAGGACCGTGAAGCCTTCCATCTGATGGCGCGTTCTTATCGCTTTGCCGTTGATAACCGCGCGCTTGGTCTTGGGGTATTAGGGTGGCATTCATATCTACAATCAAAGATGATTGCATTTGAAAGTCAAGAAGCGAAACGTCTCAATGCCGAGGTGTTCAAATTGATCAAGCAAAAATCCTATGCCGCTAGTCGGCAGTTGGCTAATTTATTGGGCGAGCCGTCGCTACTTAAGGGCTATGGACGGAGGAACACAACGCTTAATGCTGTTGCCCCAACAACTTCATCATCCTTTATTCTTGGACAAGTATCGCAAAGTGTCGAACCCGTTTGGTCGAATTGTTATGTCAAAGATATTGCCAAGATAAAAGTGACGATTTATAATCCGTTCTTAAAGCAAGTCTTAGTTAAATATGGCATGGACAACCGCGAAGTGTGGCAATCAATTCGCAATCATGATGGCTCAGTTCAACATCTTGATTTCTTAAGCGAACAAGAAAAAGCCGTCTTTAAAACATTTGAAGAAATTGATGCCTATGAAGTAATCGATCAAGCTGCGGCCCGGCAAGCCTTTATTGATCAAAGTCAATCGCTCAACTTGATGATTAATCCAAAAATGTCTGCTAAGGAGATCAACGAACTCTATTTAGCGGCCTGGCGTAGTGGTGTCAAATCGCTCTATTATCAACACTCCACGAATGCGGCCCAAAAGTTTAATCAAAATAAGCTGTGTGGGGTTGCTTGCGAAGCCTAGGTTATTTAAATTGGAAAAAGTTATCGATTTACGAGTTGCTAATTGCAATTTTATTGTAAAAAAACTGTAATCGCTTTCATGTTGCCTTATGCTTTGCTTTAGTAGAAACTATTTTATAAACTATTCTTTGTTTAATGAAAAAGGAGACTATATGAATATTAATAAAATAATTGCACTGAGTTTAAGTTTGATGGTTTTTTTAACAGCATGTGAAAATGTTGAGGCAACCTCAGAGTTTCCAAGTTACGACAATGGATATGATAGGAGTCAAACAATTATGCAACCCGCTTCTAACGCGGGACATGGAGCACCAGTTTATCTGGATAAACAATCAAATCTACCAAGTGGCGTAACACAACCAACTACTTTTATGAGTGAAATCAATGATGTTTTTTGGCCTTTAGGTTGGGATGCTCTTAATAGTTGGGAAACCGAATTAACTGAAGTTCAAAAGTTGCTTGTCGTCCCTGTTAGTTTTAAAGACACCAGAAAAAAAGCCACTGAAGATATTCGTCAAGATATTAGCAAGACATTTTTTGGGAAAGCTAGTGACACAGGGTGGGAATCAGTCGCTTCTTATTATTACAAGAGTAGTCGTGGTCAATTAACCTTAACGGGTGAAGTCACACCATGGATCAATCTTGGAACTGCAACGACTGAATTAAGAAATAGTTCGCAAATAGAGGATTTGGTCATCAAGAAAATTTATGACACGCTCCCTGGAGAGATGCTGCAAGAATATGATTTAAATCAAGATGGTTGGCTTGATGCCCTATGGATTGTCTATGCTGCAGATATTCAACAAAATAATAATGAGACATTTTGGGCGTTCGTTTCATGGGTCAATGCCGAATCAAACATGGATAAACCATATCCAGGCGTCTTTGGTTGGACTAGTTATGAATTTATGTATGAGGGTGGTAACGCAGGGCTTCCACAGTTCAAAGGGGATGAGGGGAAATTGCTAGTTGACTCCCACACATTTGTCCATGAAACCGGGCACATGCTTGGGTTGACAGATTATTATGATTATGACCAAGAAGCAAACCCTAGTGGTGGTGTAGACATGATGGGGAACAATATAATTGATCATAATGCATATTCTAAATTCTTACTACACTGGAATCAGCCGCTTATTCCAAATGCTATTCAGGAAGAGACAACGATTAGATTGAGACCAGCTGCACAAAGTGGAGATTTTATTCTCCTAAATCCAGAATGGAATGGCTCTGTCTTTGATGAATATATTCTCCTTGAATACTATACAGTCGAAGGACTAAACGAAAAGGATAGTCGCGTTCGTTATCAAACCGATTATAGCATTGCAGTTGGTCACAACCAACCTGGCGTTCGCGTTTGGCATGTCGATAGTACATTGTGGGCTGGACCGATTCGTAACAATTGGTTTACTTATGATTATGAAGTAACACCACAGCCTGGCGATGTGTATGCTGATGTCAAAGATGTCAATACACACGCAGTCTATTTTGGTGCGAGCAATACAACAAGTGAAGGTCGTGATGAAGATTTTGATCTCCTCAAACTACTGGATGCCTCTGGCGCGGGCTCTTACTATAATTCTTATCGTGCAAATAGTAGTAACTCAAGCCTATTTCAACCAGGTGACGAAATCTCTGACTGGAATAAATATCTCAAAAACGACACAGGCAAATTTAATTCCGGCAATGATATTGGCTTTACAGTTAGCTTTGGCGCGATGGATGCTAATGGCATTCAAGTCACACTGACCAAGACAATTTAATTGCACTAAAAACGAAATACTCTATAATAAAGGTTACAATGAAGAAGAACTTGAAACTCAGTGGCTTCAGCCTATTGATCTCAATGTTACTACTGACAAGTTGTAACCTTTTTTCTATTGAATATCAGCCTTATTTATATAATGATACGTTCATTGGTGAGACGAATATACACGCTATTGCCCCACAAGTGACAAGTGTTAGTAAACGTTTTTTTGATGTGACGCGTTCCAATCCATCCGCAGGATTTCGCACCCTGACATTGGATAGTCGTGGTGAACAAAAATTATTAGTTCTCCCTATATCATTTAGTGATTATGACATTAATAATGTGGACGGAGAGATGGGCAAACGTGCACACATCGAGTTGCAAAATGCTTTCTTTGGCCGTTCTGATTCGACGTTATGGGAATCGGTTGCAAGTTATTACTATAAATCCAGTTATGGCAACCTTTCTTTAACAGGGGAAGTAGCCCCGTGGTTTGAAAGTCAAGTTCACACCGTTGCAACAATTAAGCAGGCAATGGAAAACGGCCTTGATAAGCAAACAGTGACTTCTGATTTATTAAGAGAAGCAGTTGCGCAGTTCAAGCGCGAGTTTCCTGAGAAGGTGGCAGATTACGATAGCGACAACGACGGCTATATCGATGCTGTCTATCTTGTCTATGCCTATCCTTATAACAATACAGACCGTGATCTAGGTGCCCGAAATATTTTTTGGGCCTATGCGACCTATGATGATAAAAACGGACACGAAGGCGAAGGGCCCTTTGCGCATAAC
>DATESM010000042.1:0-4007 GCA_035270805.1 Bacilli bacterium | reverse complement strand
TGCTTTTGAATATTTATAATACTGGCGATTACCGCACAGAAACAGCAGCGCGTAACACTTACACTATGACTGAAGGCGATAAAGGTGTTTGGAGTTATGTCGCTAATGAAAATCTCTCTGGCAAATATTACACATACACGGTGACGAATACGATGGGAACCAATGAAGTTGTTGATCCTTATGCCCAAAGCGCTGGACTTAATGGTCGTCGCGGAATGATTGTTAACTGGCGCGATGTTAACGCTTCCATTCCAGGGTGGAGCAATGATACTCGTCCAGATTTTGGCACGAACGGCACTGATGCTAGCATCTATGAAATTCATGTTCGTGATATGACTATCAATCCCAATAGTGGTGTCAGCGAAGCTAATCGAGGCAAATTCCTCGGTTTAACCGAAACAGGCACAACTTATGAAAGTGGTGGCATTAGTGTTTCGACTGGACTTGATCACCTTAAGGAATTAGGCATTACTCATGTTCAAATACAACCATTTTATGATTACACTTCTGTCGATGAAACGAATGTCTCTTCTTCAATGAGCGTTAATAATTATAACTGGGGTTATGATCCGCAAAATTACAATTGTCTCGAAGGAAGTTATTCATCTGATCCCACAGACGGTTATGCGCGTATTCGTGAATTCAAACAAATGGTGATGGCTATGCACAATTATGGAATCAGCATTAATATGGATGTTGTCTATAATCATACAGGTTCAACTTTAGGGAGCAATTTTACTCTCCTTGTCCCTTATTATTACTATCGCACGACTTCGGGTGGCGAATATTATAACGGTTCAGGCTGTGGCAATGTCGTGGCTTCTGAACGCAAAATGGTCGCCAGTTTTATTCGTCAATCTTGCGAGATGTGGACTGATGAATATCATTTATCAGGTTTCCGTTTTGACTTGATGGGATGTATGGACAATCAAATCATGATTAACATTTATCAAGACTGCAAAGCTATCTATGATAAGGTCATGATTTATGGTGAACCTTGGACAGGAGGCAACGCCGATCTTTCAAGTGGCGTCGAGGCTGATAATCTTTCTGGACAGCAAACAGTTCAAAGAAGTTTAGCGCAATCATATTTTGCGGGTAGCGGTAATTATGTCGGTGCTTTCAATGATGTGATTCGTAACGCCATCAAAGGTTCAAACGGTCCTGATTCTGGCTATGTGCAAGGCATGACGGGCACGACAGCCACCAACATCGTCGTTGGCACTCGTGGTCAATTTTCCGCCAATAGCGATCTTGAAAAGAACATTGAACCTCAACAGGTTTTGAATTACGTTTCTTGTCATGATAATTACACTTTATATGATCACCTCAATCAAACAAAAGGTTCGCGTAATCTAGTTAACATGTATAAACAAACCGAAACAATTGTCTTCACCGCTCAAGGCGTGCCCTTCATGCAAGAAGGCGAAGATTTCATGCGTACTAAACAAAATGTCGGCAACTCTTATAATGTCGGCGATCTTATCAATAACATGGATTATTCTTTAAAGGTTACCAATAATGATATGTTCCAGTATTTTAAGAATCTTATCGCTTTAAGAAAAGCTCATGACGGCTTAACACTTTCGACGAGAGCAGAAATAACTGCTTCATTGACTGAATGCACAAAATATGCTCGCTACATTTCTACAAAGATTGATACCAATAGCGAAAGTTTATGGATTCTCCACGCTGTTAATTCTATTAATGTTGATCTCGGTTCTTCTTATGAAGTGCTTCTCTCCACCAATGCAGCGCGAACAGTTGGAGAAGATCTATCAACGATTAATCTCGCGACGAATGAATCAATTATCTTGAGAAAGAATTAAGGATGAAAAAGCGACGAATAAAAACCTCTATTTCTAAAGGACCGCTTATTTTTTCTCTCACCGGTTTTCTTTTGAGCGTAGCGATTATTCTCGCTTTCCTTTTTACTGATCAACCACCCACTTTGGCCGCGGTAGTGATTGTCGTCTGCTCCATTTTTATTATTCTCGCTCTTATCATTATCTTTGATCAAATATTTGATTATGTAGAGATTAAAGATGGTAAGCTCCATGCTCATATTCTTTTTATTCATAAGCAAATTAATCTTAAAAAAATAGAGAACATCACTTTAAAAAATGACGTTTATTATTTTTATCGAAAAGATGGGAGAAAATTTACTTCCATAAATGCTTTTGATCCTCTCGCTAGTGAAATCGTTCGTGAAGTGGAAAAAGGTGGCGCGAAAATAAGTCAATGAAAATAACCCTATTTTTTGAAGAAACAATATATTAAAATATCAAAAGGATATAAAACTTATTAAATAGTCTAGGAGGATAATTATGGCTAATTTAAAATTAAGTCACATTTACAAGGTCTATGACAATGGTCATAAAGCTGTCAATGATTTCAGCATCGACATCGCTGATAAGGAATTTATCGTTTTCGTCGGTCCTTCTGGCTGTGGTAAATCCACAACGTTGCGTATGATTGCGGGATTAGAGAAAATTACTGCTGGTGATTTATTTATTGGCGATTCACTTGTCAATGATATTGAACCGAAAGATCGCGACATCGCGATGGTGTTTCAAAGTTATGCTCTATATCCTCACATGACTGTTTTTGAAAATATGGCATTTGGCCTAAAAAATCGCCATTTACCTCAAGCTGAGATCAAAAAGAAAGTCTTAGAAGCCGCGAAAATGCTCGATATCGAGGATTATCTCAATCGTAAGCCAAAAGCGATGTCGGGCGGTCAGCGCCAACGTGTCGCTCTTGGAAGAGCTTTGGTTCGTGATCCAAAAGTTTTCTTGCTTGATGAGCCACTCTCTAATTTGGACGCTAAGCTCCGCGCTCAAATGAGAACAGAAATCACAAAATTACATAAAAAATTAGCAACAACTTTCATCTACGTTACCCACGATCAAGTCGAAGCTATGACAATGGGCACTCGGATCGTCGTTATGAAATTAGGTTACATTCAACAAATCGATACACCGATGAATTTATATAATGAACCATATAATAAATTTGTGGCCGGCTTTATTGGCACTCCACAAATGAACTTCTTTGAAGTTACTTTAAATCGAGTGGGCAATGAAGTCGAAATTAAGTTTATTAATGACGCTATTATTAAGGTTCCCTATGATGTTGTGTGTCGCATTCATGAAGATTATTTACATGGTGATAAGAAAGTTGTCTTTGGCATTCGTCCAGAACATTTAGCAATCAAAGAATCAGTCACTGGCTTAACATGTGTTGTTACCGCGGTTGAACATTTAGGCAATGAATGCATTGTTTATGGACAAATTGGTAATAATTTTGATGAAGAATTCACGATGAAAGATGAAGGCAAAAATATCATCGTCAAAGTGACAGAAGATAACAATGTTCAAGTCGGAGATACGATTAACATCAGTCCGATTGAAGATAAGATGCACTTTTTTGATGCGGATACGGAAATTACGATTATGCAAGGCATTCCCAACTTCTCGATTTTCCCCGCCTCTATTGTTAAAGAAAAGCTTGGCTTCCTCAATAATGAAGTTGCCTTACCACCCGCCATTAAAGCATCGCTCGGTGGTGTGACTAACTTTGACATTGAAGTTCCGCCAAGTGCAATTGTGCCAGGTCATGAGTATGCTTTAAAAGTTGAAAAAATCGAAAGAATAGATCACCAAAATTTGGCATTCTTGGTAATGGAAAATCGCTATTTATTTGCTCTTGTCTCTGATTCAGTCAAAGAAGGAGATACTTATTCCTTTGATATTTTGTATGATAAAGTTCGCGTTCTTGTCGATGGCAAAGTGATCCTCGAACCGATTGGCGTAGATGAATCTCTAGAGGGACAATTTGCCAAAGAAGAGAAACGGGAAAAGATTTTGCCATTGACCGCTGAGGAATTAGCAGAAATTGACGATCAAATCACTCTTGTTAATCAAAAGATTGCTGCTAAGAAAGCCATGATTGAAAAAGGTCAAAAAGCAGTTGAGTTACGCCATCAATTAATGATAGATATCAAA
>DATESM010000041.1:0-3414 GCA_035270805.1 Bacilli bacterium | reverse complement strand
CGGTAGTGATTAAATGTAGTCACCTTGACATCCGCATTAGCAAGGGCAAACATATCGAGTTCTTGGGCAACATCTTTATCTTTAAAGGCCGCAAAAACGCAGTGGATTTTTCCTCCACTCAGCATTTTGACACTATTTATAAGTGCACTAATTGCTGCTGGGTTATGCGCCCCATCGATAATGACTAGTGGATTCGTCTTCATCACACTAAATCGAGCAGGAATCTTAATATGCTTAAATGCCTCAAACACAACGCGACTTTCAAGCGGGTACTTCTTTGATATGATTTCTAGGGCATTAAGCACGATTGCCGCATTTTGTGCCTCATAACTTGCGGGAATGGAAAGACAGATATCCTTGTAGTCAAGCGCATCAAAACAAATGCCATCAAGACTGACGCGGATATTGCTTGGCGACTTAACAACATAAAGTGGCGCTTCTTTTTTCATGGCCGTGTTGGCGACAACACTAAAGGCCTCAAGATTGAGATTACCCACTAAAATCGGCGTCTTTGTCTTGATAATTCCGGCTTTATGGGTGGCAATTTCCTTGATGGTTTTTCCTAAGAACGAAGTATGTTCAAGTGAAACATTCGTAATAATAGAAAGGATAGGCTTAAAGATGTTCGTCGCATCAATTTTGCCTCCCATCCCTACTTCAATAATGGCTAAATCGATTTTTTGGTCTTCAAAATAACAAAAGGCAATAAAGGCGATGATTTCAAAGACTGTTAGACTATGGTGGTCGAAGGGTTCTCTATACTTGTTAAGATAACTTAAAAAAGTCTCTTCATCGATATTAATGTCATTAATACTAATCATTTCATGGGGGGTGTGGAGACTGGGTGAGACAAAGCGTCCAACCTTATAACCTCCGCGAATCAGCGTCGTACTTAAAAGATAAGCAACACTGCCTTTACCATTTGTCCCGGTAATATGAATCGCTTCTTTTTTAAATTTAAAGTTAACAGAGCCGAGAAACTGATCAAAGTTTGTCCGACTATATTGGAGAGGCTTACTCTTGGAGTCAAGATAAGCGGCAACATCATGTTTACTAATCATAGTCTCTTCCTAGCTTGGTTGCTTTTTGCATATCACGTTCATCATCACGTTCTTTGATAGCCTCACGTTTATCGTAATGTTTTTTGCCCTTACCAAGCGCGATGCTCAGTTTAATGCGACCGTTTTTAAAATACACTTTAGTCGGGACACAGGTATAGGATTCCGCCTGAATCCGTTGCGAATAACGAAGAATTTCCCGTTTATGCATGAGAATCTTTCTCGTTCGATTAGGTTCGTGATTAAAAATATTCCCTTTTTCATATTGGGGAATATGAAGATTGATAATGAAGGCTTCGCCATCTTTGAAATCAATATAGGTATCGCGCAGTGACACTTTATGTTTTCTAATCGCTTTTATCTCTGTGCCTTTAAGGACAATGCCCACCTCTAAAAAATCACTTAAGAAATAATCAAAAGCGGCTTTACGGTTTTCAGAAACAACAGCGTTAAAACTAGGTGATTTCATAATGATTCCCTTCTAGATAAAAATTATACAAGAATAACTATCAAAATACTAACAAAAGTATACTTACGCGAGGTCGATTAAGAGGGAGGACTGACCCTGATAGGGCTGATTAAAAGTAAGACGGACCTGTCCTGATTGCATATACGCTATGTTTGTAACATTAATCCCCTGTCTATACATGTCCTTCTTCATGACAATGGCTCTTTGATAGGCCGCATGTATGTCTTGATCAATCACCCTGACGTCTAGTGGATCTTTTTCAAACAAATCAGGTTTATGTTTAAGACCAAATTCCTCACCTGCATAAAGGAAGTTCACACCATAAATGAGATAAATAAACTTAATCCAATTGAGATGACGATTTTTACCTAGACGTGAGGCAATCCTCTCCTGATCATGATTTTCAAGAAAATGAAGTTTTAAATGTTGACCGTGTCTTGTTCTTTGTCTATTCAAAGCCTCAATGTAGGTTTCAATGTGGCGGGGATCTTCAAGCGCGTTTTTAAACTCAGTGAAAATATCGTAATCATAGAGGATGTCGAAAGCTTGATAAAGTGTCGCATCATCCTCAGCGACTTCATTGATTGAGCGAAGATAATCGATAAAGCCAAGTTCAATTGATTCAGCGAGCCAAATCGTTTGAGGGTTGACACTTTCAACCGCTTTTCTTGCTTTTAGCCAAAAAGAAATTGGAATCATACTGGCAACATCAAATCTAAACCCATCTACCCCTAAACGTGTCCAGTGAATAAGTGTGTCGATTAAGTAGTCTTGTAGGGCTGGATTGTTGATTTCAAAATCACAAATGTCGCTCCAATCGCCTACTTTATTAGCTAGTTTACCGTTTTTATAAATGTACCAGTCAGGATGCTGTTCAATATAGATTGCGTCACGGCTTGTATGGTGAAACACCATATCCATCATAATTTTCAGTCCATGTTCGTGCGCTGCTTTTACTAAGCCAATAAAATCCTCAAGTGTCCCTAAATCAGGACTAATTGAGCGATAATCTTTGATTGAATAAGGACTACCATACTTTCCCTTCCGGGCTTTATTTCCTATTTCATGAATGGGCAGGAGATATAAAATATCGACATTTAATGCTCTGATTCGTGGTAAATCCTTAATTAGCGCTAAAAATGTGCCTTCTTCTGTGTGATTTCTCACAAATACTTGATAAATCGTCATCCCTGGTAGCGCTTTTTTCATGACTAAATTTTATCATCAAATGACTAAGGATATTTCAAAAAAGTGACATACATACTTAACATAGTTAAAGCGATGAATAATGACGACTCACATCTTTTTTCAATTGACAAAAAATACCCCATTGAAAAAAATGAGAATATCCTAAAATAGATTTAAATACAAATTTAGCGTTTATTTCGCATAGAAGGATAATCTTATGAAAAAATTAACTAAAGTGTTGGCAATGCTTGCTCTTTTAACGGGCTTTATTGGCGTAGCATCGACCCAAAAAGACACTGTTCAAGTTGAAGCCGCGACAGTCGAAACTAAAAGGGTTTGGTTTTACCCTGTTTATGTTACGTGGTGGGAGGATAACACCACCGGAGAAACTCCAACTACTGCTGTCGGTATCCACTATTGGGGTGGTGAGGGTGTAGTTGCGACAACATGGGCAGGTACTCCTATGTTGAAGGATGCTGCAAATGATTTATGGTATTATGATGTTCCACTAAATACAATCAATGTAAAATTCACAAGAATCAAAACTGCCGACCCAAATGGAGAGCCATGGAATAAATCTGTCGACACAATTATTCCAGCTAATTCAGGACAACATAGATTTGAATTATGGATTGATCAAACCTTAGGAGAAAATCAAGGGGCATGGGTTTCATATACCCCCATCACAACAACCATTGT
>DATESM010000040.1:0-6529 GCA_035270805.1 Bacilli bacterium | reverse complement strand
CCTTTAGTGTGATTGCTAATGTCGCGATGAAAAAAGAAGCTCCTTTATATAGTGTGAAAAAAGCCTCTAATGTCCGAGTCTCACCGCTGGGGATTTGTTTTGATGCGCTTGATTATAAAGATATATGCTTATCAATTCCGGCAGTGTATGAAGCGGATAATGTTTCAATCGTCTTAAATGCATTGGAACTTATTTCTGCTAAATTCAAACTGAAAAGTGAAGTGATTTTCGCTTCGCTTAAAAGTGTCAAAATCCCAGCTCGTTTTAGTGTGATTAGACAAAAACCACTGGTGATAATTGATGGCGCCCATAATCCGGCGGCGATGGCGGCTTTGATCAATAGTGTTAAGGCCTTACAAAACAGTAAGATTCATCTGGTTTTTGCTTCATTTAAAGATAAAGACGTCGAAAAGGAATTTGATTTATTCGCCCTCGCTAATGCGGAAGTTACTTTAACGACTTTTGACCACACGCGGGCCCGAACTGAGGAAGACTACTTAGTCCACGGCTATGAGTATTATCGTGACTATCTTGAAGCAATTAGGGTTACAATTAAAAAGGCCAAGGAGGATGAGGTGGTGCTAATTACGGGCTCACTACATTTTGCGATGATGGTCTTTGAAGATTTCTCACGAGGAGTTTTATCATGAAAAACAAGAAACATCTCTTACGTATAACAATTAGCGCGCTCTTTATTGCCATCTCGATTATTCTGACGAGATTTTTTGTCTTTCCGTATGGACCAACTTATTTTCGACTAACCTTGGGTAATGTTCCAATTATCTTGGGCGGGATTTTGATGGGACCCCTATATGGTGCAATCATTGGCTTTGGCGCTGATATAATTGGCGCGACACTATTCCCAAGCGCGAATTTTCTTGTTTTCCCGATGATCTCGAGCATTCTTTATGGTGCGATTCCCGGTTTATTCTTTATGTTACTGAGAAAATATAAACAAAAAATTAAATTCCCATTGGTTTATCCAGTTATTACGGCGCTATATCTAGGGGCGGCACTTTATTTTGTCTTTCAAAGTTCTCTTACTAATCCCTTTGACCGCCAAGTCAGTTGGACCCTTACGCCGCTAGTCAAAATAATAAGTATTGTTATTTCACTAGTGTTTGTATCAGGACTGCTCCTGGTAATTTACTTTACAGATAAGAAGTTGAAATTTAAAGATAATTATCAAAACTTCTTGCCAAGTGACTTTGCCCTGACAATTATTGTGACTGAACTACTTGTTGATGTTCTCTATACGCCAATTTGGAAAACTTTCTTTTTTGGCCTCCCGTACTTTTTTACACTTTTCATGCATGTCATCATCTTATTAACCCTACTTATCCTGAAGACAATGCTGATCAATTTAATCGCTTACTCCTTTTCAAAGAGTAAGGTAAATATCTAACTACTAAATTGCTACTATGATATTTTGACATCTTTAGTCAAAGTTGATGATATGTGGATATATTGCCAAGATTTACGATATTACAAAAATAAATGCACCTCATTAAATTTACTCTTGTTAGAATTTGCTTAGGAAGAGGTGGCACGATGAACAATCATTTTGATCCAAGAACCAAAGAAGAAAAAGACAGAAGTGAAGAGATGATGTTGGCTGAAGCCCTCTATATCTATGAACGTAACCTTGAAGGTGAAGATTTCGAAGTCGAAGAATAAAGCTTAATTTGTCGCAAATTAATAATTATGCCTTTCGGGGCATTTTTTTATGGCCGTTTTTGTTAGAATGAGAGTACGAGGTATTCAATATGCAATATAAATGGTGGCACGAACGGGTTTTTTATCAAATCTACCCACGTAGTTTTGCGGATTCTAATAATGATGGCGTTGGTGATATTCAAGGTATCATCGCTAAACTCCCTTATCTAAAAAGTTTAGGGATTGGTGCACTGTGGATTAGTCCTTTGTATAAATCACCTAATTATGACTATGGTTATGATATTAGTGATTACTACTCGATCCATGAAGATTTTGGCACACTTGAGGACTTTAAACTCTTGATGGAAAAAGCGCAAGAGGCCGATATAAAAATCGTGATGGATTTAGTCATCAACCACACCTCCTTTAAACATCCACGATTTCTCCAAAGTATTGATCCACTTTCGCCTTTTCATGACCACTATATTTGGGCTCAAGGAAAAATCGACAAAAAAGGTCGACGGTTGCCGCCTAATAATTGGGATTCAATGTTTACGGGACCAGCTTGGAGTTATGAAAGTAAAAATGATCTGTGGTATCTCCACTTATTTACGCCTGAACAACCTGATTTAAATTATCATAATCCAGCCGTCCTTGAAGAAGTCAAAAACATCATGCGTTTCTGGCTCGACCTTGGGGTCGCGGGTTTCCGCTGTGACGTGATTAACTTCATTTATAAAAGTAGTCTTGATGATGGTCAGAAGGCCGTTTATAAGACTGGTAAAGAGCATTACTTAAGTCAAGAAGGGGCGCATCAGATTTTAGAAGAACTACATCGAGATGTCTTAGAGCCATATGATGCCTATACCGTCGGCGAAACTAGTGATGTTGATTTAGAAAATGCCAAAACATTTACTAAGGGAAATGAGTTAACAATGGTTTTTCCCTTTGAACATACGTCAGTTGATTATCGTTTTAATCTCGCGATTTTTAAACGCAAGTATAAACCCGCAAGAATGGTCGCTTCATTTAAAAAATGGATCTTAAACGTCGACTGGAATCCGTTGTTTCTGGAAAACCACGATATTCCCCGTAGTCTCTCGCGTTTTGGTGATGAATCTAATCCTTTTGTCAGTGCAACCGCCTTAGCAAGTGCATTACTAACACTCAAGGGGACCCCTTATTTATATCAAGGCCAAGAAATTGGCATGACCAATGTCGACTTTAAAGGAATTGATGAAATTAAAGATGTAAGTTCGATTAACATTTATGAGATGCTACAAAAAACATATCATCTTCCTAAACGTCTTGCGTGGCGCTTTGTCAACAATTTCACTCGTGACCACGCTCGTACTCCCATGCAGTGGGATGATAACGTCTATGCCGGTTTTAGTGAGGTTAAACCATGGTTAAGAGTTAATAGTAATTATAAGAGCATTAACGTTAAGCATCAAAGCGAAAGTCCTCATTCAATTCTCAGTCATTATCAAAAACTAATCGCCTTAAGAAAAGCGCATAAAGTTCTAGCCTTAGGTGAGATTAAGTTCCTCAAGGAAAACAAAAATATCTTTGTCTTTGAAAGAAGCAATCAGCGTGAAAAGATTTTAGTGTTAATTAATATGGACAAACGCTCTCACCGTGTAAAAACGGATATGGACGGAGAAGTGTTATACGCTAACTATATTGATTTTAAGGATCATCAAAAACATTTACGTCCTTACGAAGTACAAATCATTAAAAAATAGTTCTCCCTTTAACTAATTACGATAAATTAATCAGTTAGGATGATAACGGTTGACAGTATAAAATATTTTGTGTAAATGAAAAGAAAGTAAAAGAAAAGAGAATCTCGCCTCGTGTATAATTGAGTTTGAAGCAAACAATCAACTCAAAGGAGAATCTCCATGTCTAATTTTACAACAAAACTCATTACAACACTAATAGATAAAGGGGACATTACTGAATTATTTCGTTCTCATGTCGAAGAAGCTGTTAATAAACTGCTTCAAATTGAGCTGACTGAGTTTCTCAACTATGATCGTTATGACCGAATTGGCTTCAATTCAGGTAATAGTCGCAATGGCTTTTATGACCGGAGTATAAAGACAGAATATGGCGAACTAAACATTCGTGTTCCTCGTGACCGCAACGGAGAGTTTTCTAATCAAACCATTGAGCCTTACAAACGTCATAATGACACGCTTGAATCGACCATTATTCAACTCTACTCAAATGGTCTGACAACCGAAGAGATTGCTCAACTCATTGAGAAAATGTATGGTCATCATTATTCGAAACAGACGATATCTAACATAACCACATCCATGATCGAAGATCTTGGCTCATTTAATGAAAGAAGACTAGCCTCCCGTTACGCAGTTGTCTATCTAGACGCCACCTTCTTTGCTATTCGTCGCGATACTGTCAACAAGGAAGCTTTGCACTTCGCCATTGGTATTACACCAGAAGGCAATAAAGAAATTCTCTCATATCATCTATTCCCAACCGAATCGAGCTATAACTGGGAAATAGTACTCAATCACTTAAAATCACAAGGGTTAGAAGAATGTTTACTCTTCGTAACCGATGGATTAACTGGTATAAGAGACGCCATTCACCATGTCTATCCTGCCGCTTCTCACCAATCATGTTGGGTTCATCTGTCACGTAATGTTGCCCATGCTGTTCGGGTCAAAGATCGAAGTGATATTCTTAATGATCTTAAGCAAGTTTATCATTCAAGTTATGTAAGCGAGGCCCAAGGACAATTGAATACTTTTGTTAATAAGTGGAAAGCAATATATCCTAAACTAGCTGACAAGTTTGCTGATACTTCGAGCCTCTTCACCTTCTTGACTTTCCCAAAAGAAATTCACGCGAGCATCTATACGACGAATCTCATTGAAGGATTCAATAAGCATTTAAAGCGATACACCAAAAGAAAAGAACAATTTCCTAACGAAGACTCCCTCAACCGCTTCATTCATTCTCAAGCCGACAAGTATAATCAAAAGTTTATGACAAGAGTTCACAAAGGGTTCGGACTCGTGACAAGCGAATTACTAGATAGATTTTCTAAATAAGACTTACTCGTTATGCCAGGTTGTTTCTCTTAAGCCATTTACACAAAATTATTGACGCTACCAAAAATGGCACAATTTTTAACAAACAAAAAACAACAATTTCTTAATTATTTAAAACAAGAACTCACAGTTTGCGATTCTTTTGCTTTTTCAGTCAGTTTTATTAAAAATGCGGGCTTAGAATTGTTCGAGAAGGATCTTATTAATGCATTACAACGCGGTGTCATAGGCCAAATTATCACTTCGACTTATCAAAACTTCACGGACATTGTTTCACTGGAGAAGTTTTTCTCTTGGCAAACAAAGTTTCCTAATTTTTCAGTGAGAGTTGATGTTGCTCCTTTAGGAGATAGGGGCTTTCACTCAAAGGGGTACATATTTGGGCATGATGATCGCTATACGATCTTAATTGGTTCTTCAAACATAACCAGTTTTGCATTGCTGAGAAATATTGAGTGGAATACTCGTCTTATTTGTAAACTTGACGACAAATTTGCAAAAGAGGTTTTTGAAGAGTTTGCTAATCTATGGACACTTTCGAATAAATTAACACGCAAATTAATTGACGATTATGCTTTTAATCAGGAGTATGCTCTTGATCAGTGGGATATGGACTATTTCACTAAATTTGAGAGCTTAGAACCAAATTTCATGCAAAAAAAAGCACTTAAAGAATTAGCGAGAATCCGTGGTTTAGGGGTCAGTAAAGCACTCGTTGTATCTGCCACGGGCTCTGGAAAAACCTATCTTTCAGCCTTTGACGCGCGTAACTTTGGCGCAGAAAAACTCTTGTTTGTTGTTCATCGTGAGACAATACTCAAAGACGCATTAGACACATTTAAAAAGGTCTTTGGTAACACGAGGAAGTATGGATATTACACGGGGACTACTAGAGACTCTTCCGCTGATTTTTTGTTTGCTACGAACATTATGCTAAGTTCTTCACTAGATAAATTTCAACCAAATCAATTTGATTATATTATTCTTGATGAGTGTCATCATGCCACTAGCAAAACTTATTTAAAGATTATGGACTACTTTCAACCTCGTTTTTATTTAGGCTTAACCGCGACACCTGAGCGGATGGATAACCAAGATGTTTTTGAATTATTTGATCGCAATGTTCCGTATGAATTGCGGCTAAGAGAAGCACTCGAAAACGATCTAGTAGTACCATTTAAATATTTTGGAATTCGTGATCAAATGATTGACTATGCGGTTACTAATAAAAATTTGTTGAAAGAAATGACATCACCTGAGCATTGTGAGTTTTTACTTTCACATATTGAAAGACACCGCCCCAACAACAAACTGAAGGCCCTGGTGTTTTGTCGTTCAGTTGAACATGCCGAGCAAATGGCAGATAGAGTTCGTAGTTTCGGTTATCATACTGCCCATTTAGTTGGGTATCATGACGTGATGGCTAGACGAGTTGCATTTGCTAATTTGCAAGATGAAAACAATCCACTCGAATTGCTTTTTTCTGTCGATCTTCTCAATGAAGGGGTTGATCTTCCTGCAGTTAATATGGTTGTTTTTCTTCGTCCGACAGAGTCATCGACTATATTTATTCAGCAATTAGGAAGAGGCCTAAGAAAATTTGATGGAAAAGAATATTTAACTGTTCTAGACTTCATCGGGAACTCGTATGAAAGAAGTGTGCAAATTGCGATTGCATTGGGTTCGTTATCAAAAAGTAGTGTGGTAGAAAAGCAATTATTAATTGATTATATTCGTGATGATTTTAGGAATCTAGACTTACCAGTTGAAATTCATCTAGATCCATATAG
>DATESM010000039.1:0-8546 GCA_035270805.1 Bacilli bacterium | reverse complement strand
GTTAAAGGTTTTAACGTCCAAAATCATGCGCTTTTTAATCATGATGAACTGGTAAAAACCCAAAAAGTAATCAAAATTCTTGAGGCGCATCAAAAGAAGAAAAGTTTGTTTGCCACGATTACAGTCGATCATCATGCCTTGGATCAAACCAATGATGATGAGGTAAAGATTGTTGATAAAATCATTGATTTAGAAAACCAAATTGGCGAGAAAGTCACGACGATTCAACGCCTTAAAGAAATCAACGTAAACTATTTACCTTTTACTTTTTTAAGTGTTGCTCAAGAAAGACTTGGTGCACTAGAACTTATCAAATTTGGGGCCTATAAACTAAAAGAAGAAAAGAAAGACTACTTAGAAAAAGCACTCTCAAATCTAAAAATGGATTTTGAAATTGGTGTTTATGATAAAGTCGTTTATCTCGTCGTTGCCCTTCTTGAAAGCGCAAAAGAAGATCTTTCAGTTGTACTTAATGCGGTCGAAGCTGAGGAAATCACACTGCCTACTTCCGAACGGCCTTATCACCTCGCTATTGAGGCTAATAGCAAAAAGATTGAACTTTTAGAAAAAGAGCTGCTCGCTTTAAACACGCTGATTGATGAACAAGTCGTCTTTTTACCAAAGGTTAAGACCTATTATGATAAAAAGGCCAATCAACTTATTCGTGAACATGTGCCCCACAAAGATAGTGCACATTTTATCGTGCTTGAAGGGTATGTTCGCTCTGATCAAATCACAAAACTTGATGAAACACTAAAATCAGTTGCTTCAACCTATGAAATTGAAGTGATAGAGGAGACAAAAGAACCCCTGCCTACAGCCTTGAAGAACAACAAGTTTGTGGCGCCGTTTGAAACCATCACGGAAAGTTTTTCTATTCCCAATACAAAAGAACTTGATCCAAACCCCGTCATGTCGATTTGGTATTGGCTCTTCTTTGGGATGATGATCGCGGATTTAGGCTATGGACTTGTGTTATTTATTGGCACACTCCTCATGCTGAAATTAAAGAAGCCACGGGGCGGGTTTAAAAAGCTACTCCAAGTCTTCCTCTATTCAAGTATTTCAACCATGATATTTGGTCTTGTCACGGGTTCATTATTTGGCGTTGGATTTAGAGAAATTATTCCGAGCCTCCCCGCTATATTTATTTCTCCAGTTGATGATCCAATGATTGTTTTGGTCGCATCACTTGTGTTTGGTGCTTTCCATATTATGACGGCACTGGTGATGAAAACAATCACAATGATGAGAGAAAAAGATTTTCTTGGTGCACTAGCAGAAGCTGTCAGTTGGATTTTGATTCTATTTTTTGGACTCATCTTTATTGCCGATATGATGTCGCTACTCTGGACGAGTAACAGCGTCATTAGTTACATCAGTTTAGGCTTTATCTTCCTTGGTCTTGCCTTTATCATCTTCCTTTCGGGTCGAGGCAATAAAAACCCATTCACATGGGTGATGAAAGGACTTGGTGGCTTATATGGGGCTACGAGTTATTTAAGTGATATTTTAAGTTATAGTCGGCTCTTAGCACTAGCGCTGAGTGGGGCGGTCATTGCCTTTACAATGAATCTCCTTGCGGGCATGGTTGCAGGTGGATTATTTGGCTTAGGATATATATTTGCAGTCTTAATTATTTTGGCCGGTCACATCTTTAACTTTGCGATATCGTTATTATCAGCATATGTGCATGGTGGACGGCTACAATACTTAGAATTCTATGGCAAATTCTACCAAGGTGGTGGATTTGCATTCAAACCATTAGGGTATGAATTACATTACATCAATGAAATAAAGGAGAATTAAGTTATGGATATGGGTGTAGCATTAGCGGCCATTGGCGCCGCATTAGCAGTTGGTCTAGCCGGGGCAGGGTCTTCAATTGGGGTCTCATTAGCCGGTAAATCCGCGACAGGGGTCATTAGTGAAAAACCAGAATTATTTGGACGTGTGTTCGTGCTTCAAGCACTGCCCGCGACTCAAGGTATTTATGGCTTCCTCATTGCGATTTTGATTTTATTAAAGATTGGCTTACTGGGTGGTAATATTACCGCACTGACTGATGCGCAAGGTTGGGCATATTTAGCCGCAGGGTTAGCAATCGGCGTTAGTGGATTAGTCTCGGGCGCTTATCAAGGTCAAATCGCTGGTTCCGCGATTATGATGACAGGTAAGGATCCAAGTTTAAGTACCCGGGGTATGACCATGACCGTCATGGTCGAAACCTACGCGATTTTAGGTTTACTCGTTAGTATTCTCATCTACTTTGGTATATAGGATAAGTGGCGAGCATGAGTAAAACAAAAATCGAACAATACATCGAACAGGTTGAAAAAGATTTCGTTCTTAACTATGAGGCCGAGACCGAGAAATTGCTTGCAGATAAGGAAGCCCTCTTTAATGCTGAAGTCAAAGAGCTAAAGGAAAAAGTTGTGCAAAAAGCGAAAAGCGAACAAAAAGAAACACTCGCCACAACTAAACAAGCACTCGATTTCGAAGAAAAATCTAAAGGGGAAGCCCTGAAGTCACTAATGATTGAAGAAATCTATGATGATGTATTTGCTAAATTACAGGGACTTGAAGGACAACATCTTTTAGATTTAGTAGCGGGCCTCATTGCCAAAGAAAATTTGACAGGTGAACACCGTATTCTTGTAAAAAAAGCTAATCTATCCAAATTCAAAAAAGCCCTAAGCAACAAAACAGATTGTGATTTATTGAATGCTAAAGTCAACAACGCTACATTTAAACTAGCAGTTTATGATGATGCCGTTGACGAAGGTTTCATTGTTGAAGACCAGGTCTTTGATCTCTATTTTGACTTTAAGACTTTGGTTGAAAAACATAAAGAAGAGCATGCATTCGCGATTTATCAAAAGTTATTTGGAGATAAATAAATGGATTTTTCCTATGCGGGCGGTAGTTTAAGTGTCAAGATTGCGGATTTAAAGAAAATTGAAAGTCAGCTTCATAATCTTGGCGATAAGACAAACGATGATATCGTTGGCTTTTTAAACCATCTCCAAATCGGTGGGACAGTCGAAGCTAAAGATTTTTCCTCACTGATTACCAATAGTGAAAAATTCTTATTCAAGCAACTCGTTTCTCTCCTTGACGATACGCATGATTACCTCCTTGATTTTGTTTATGCCGATGAGATTCTTACTTTTCTCAATTTAAAATTGAACAAGGTGACCTATGAAAGCAAATTTCAAAGTTTTGATCACCTACACCTTTCACTTTTGACGCTGTTAGAAAAAGAACTACCGGGCCACCAAGTTCATTATCTTAAACTTTTGTCGGATGTGGAAAAAGAAGTTAAAAATAGAGGGCGCGAACAAGAAGCACGAATGACAAGAAAATATTATGACTACTTGTCTTCATATTTGTCCGCTCATCCATTTTTAATAGCGAAAATCACGATGATTAACCTCCGCACACTTTATCGGGCGAGGCGCCTTGATTTTAGTCTAGAATCCTTTAAGGACGAATTGATTGGTGATGATGTGACGAGAGAAAAATTTGCGAATCTATACCGCCTTGATGATCGGCAAATTGTCTCAGCACTCCGTGACAAGTTTGACGTTAAGGCTAGCGCAACGTATGAGGCGATGATTGATGATCCACAGGCGATCGATAAACATTTAGATGATTATTTGTATCACAAAGTGAAAGACCTAGTCTTTTCAATTCAATTCGTCGATTTGTTCATGCTTTATGCTTATCAATATCGTCGCGTAATTAAACTATTAAAGAAAATTTATTATAGGGTGGAAGAATATGAAACAAATCGTCATCATTAGTCCACTTGAAGCGATTGAGGTGTTCAAGCAACTTGGTTTTGACACACTCATCACGCGGGACGAACAAGAAATTAACCAATACATTAAGGAGCATATGAGGGACACGAAAGTGTTTATCTACGACATCGAATTAGGTGACTTAATTACACCGATTCGTGAAGAATATAAACTACTCGCCTTCCCTATCTTTGTTGCCTTAGCATTTAGTGAAGATCAAATTGAAGTGTCAATCGCCGAGGCTAACCGCCAAATTGAAAACGCCATTGGCATCAAAATCGAATAGGAGAAGCGTATGGAAAAACATGGTTTTATTAAAAAAGTAGCAGGTCCATTAATTGTTGCGCGCAACATGGAAGAAGTGCAAGTTTACGACGTTGTTCGTGTTGGTAAAAAGCGTCTGATCGGCGAAGTCATCGAACTACGTGGTGACTTAGCGAGTATTCAAGTTTACGAAGAAACCTCGGGTATTGGACCAGGTGAACCTGTTTATTTTACCTATGAACCCCTTTCTGTTGAACTTGGTCCTGGACTAATTGAAAGTATTTATGATGGCATTCAACGACCATTGACCGCGATTTATGAACAAGCAGGCTCACATATTCCTGTCGGTATCGACGTCCCTAAACTTAACCAAAATAAATTATGGGATTTTAAAGCTGTTGCCAAAGTTGGCCAATATTTAAGCGGTGGAATGATTTTGGGCGAAGTCCAAGAATCCATTTCCGTCAATCATAAAGTGATGGTCCCACCTAATATAAAGGGTGAACTTGTTGAGATTTTTACGGGTCAAAAAACAGTCAGGGATGTTGTCGCTAGACTGAAAACTAAAGATGGTGACATTATTGATCTGACGATGGCTCATAAATGGCCAGTGCGGAAAAAACGGCCCTATAGCAAAAAGCTAGCGCCAACTCGTCCCATGATTACGGGACAGCGGATCATTGATACCCTTTTCCCGATTGCTATGGGAGGGATTGCCGCGATTCCTGGACCTTTTGGCAGTGGAAAAACTGTTGTCCAACATCAACTCGCTAAATGGGCAGATGCGGATATTATTGTTTATATAGGTTGTGGAGAACGTGGCAATGAGATGACGGACGTTCTCAATGAATTGCCTGAATTAGTTGACCCACGAACCGGCGCATCTTTGATGAATAGAACAGTCTTAATTGCCAACACATCAAACATGCCAGTTGCCGCGCGTGAAGCGAGTATTTATACAGGCATTACGATTGCGGAATACTACCGTGATATGGGGTATAAAGTTGCAGTCATGGCGGACTCTTCTTCACGCTGGGCGGAAGCCTTACGGGAAATGAGTTCCCGTCTAGAAGAAATGCCGGGTGAAGAAGGTTATCCAGCCTACCTTTCTAGTCGACTTGCCGAGTTTTATGAACGGGCGGGACTCGTTGAAACGCTTGGTAATCATGCAGAAGGTGCGGTCACCGCGATTGGGGCAGTTTCCCCTCCTGGTGGCGATACGAGTGAACCAGTTTCACAAGCGACCTTACGGATTGTTAAAGTGTTCTGGGGACTATCATCTTCACTTGCCTATCATCGGCACTTCCCGGCGATTGATTCGTTGAAATCATATTCACTCTATAGTGATGTTATCCGTAAATATATCGGCGAAAACTATGATGGACAGTGGCAAGACCACACAAGAAAAGCCTCAGCAATGCTTCAAGAAGAAGCTTCACTATTAGAAATTGTCCAACTCGTTGGCATTGATACCCTCAGTAGTAAAGACCGGTCAACCCTTCATGCTGCGCGGATGTTAAGAGAAGATTATTTACAACAAAATGCTTTTGATGAAACGGATACGTATACCTCGCTTGATAAACAAACGAAAATGCTAGATGTGATTTTACGTTGGTATGCTTATGCACTTGATGTGATTGCTAAAGGCATTAAGTATGAAAAAATTGAATTTTTAGATGTTAATGAACGCATTGCAAAAATGAAATATGTCGAGGAAAAGGAATTCAAGACGACCTATAAGAATATTTTAGAGCACCTTGAATTTGAATTTAACCGGCTGGTAAAGGAGTAGAGTATGGCACTAAGAGCATATAAAACGATTAAAGAAGTCGTCGGGCCACTCATGCTTGTTGAGAAAACGAGCAATGTTAAATATGATGAGTTGGTTGTAATTAAGCCCTACAAAGCTGAAGAACGTCTGGGCCGTGTTTTAGAAGTTGATGATGATAAAGTACTTGTCCAACTATTTGAATCCAGTCAAGGTCTTAAAATTGACGATGCAAAAGCAACATTTCTTGGTAAAAGTATCACGCTTGATGTGTCTGAGCATATTTTAGGCCGTGTATTTGACGGGTTGGGACGCCCAATTGATGACAAGGGACCGATTATTGCAAGTAAACGGCTAGATATTAATGGGAGCCCACTTAATCCTGTCGCTCGTGATTATCCTAATGAATTTATTCAAACAGGGGTCTCTTCAATTGATGGACTCAATACCTTAGTGCGTGGACAAAAGCTCCCCATATTCTCGGCGAGTGGTCTACCACACAATAAACTCGCGGCGCAAATTGTTAAACAAGCCCGTGTTTTAAATGATGAAGAAAAATTTGCTGTCGTCTTTGCGGCGATTGGGATTACCTTTGAAGAAGCCAACTTCTTTACTGAAACATTCAAAGAAAGTGGGGCGCTTGCCAAGACGGTCATGTTTATTAACCTCGCTAATGATCCGGCTGTTGAACGGATTGCCACCCCACGGATGGCAATTACCGCTGCGGAATATTTGGCCTATGAATTAGGCATGCATGTGCTTGTTATTTTAACTGACCTCACCAACTATGCAGAAGCCCTGCGTGAGATTAGTGCGGCCCGTAAAGAAGTGCCGGGTCGTCGTGGCTATCCAGGGTATATGTATACTGACTTAGCCTCGCTCTACGAAAGAGCGGGTCGGATTAAAGGGGTCAAGGGTTCGATTACGCAACTGCCAATTTTGACGATGCCAGAAGATGATAAAACACATCCTATTCCTGACTTAACAGGTTATATTACCGAAGGTCAAATCATCCTCAGCCGCAGTCTTTATATGCAAGGCATTGAACCTGGCGTTGATGTTCTCCCTTCACTTTCTCGTCTTAAGGACAAGGGTATTGGCAAAGGCAAAACTAGAGAAGATCACGCGAATGTGATGAATCAACTATTTGCCAGTTACGCCCGTGGTAAAGAGGCCAAAGAATTAGCAACCATTCTTGGGGATAGTGCACTCTCAAAAACTGATCAAACCTATGCCCGTTTTGCCGAACAATTTGAACAACGCTATGTTGGGCAAGGCTTTGATACGAATCGTAGTATTTTTGATACACTCGATTTAAGTTGGGAATTGCTGTCCATTCTGCCTAAAGCTGAATTAAAACGGATCAAACAAGAATTTATTGATCAATATTATATTGAGGGTGTTCAATAAACATGGCACAACAAGTCAATCATACTCGCATGGAGTTGCTCCGGCTTAAAACTAAGCTAGCAACAACCAGACGTGGTCACAAGTTACTTAAAGATAAACAAGACGAAATGATTCGTCAGTTTATGGAACTTGTCGCCGATTATCGTCAACTCAAGCGTCGTGTCCAAGAAGATATGGTCGCGCTTTTAAGGCTGTATAATCGGGCCCGTGTGTATGAAAATGACTTACAACTATTTTCCAAAACACTAGGGATTAATACGACACTTAATCTCCAAATTTCAACGCGAGAAATGATGGGGGTTAAAATTCCTCACCTCCAAAAAGTTGAGGTTATTCAACCCAATAAAATTGCTTATAGTCTTAATAATTCGGCGGGCATTTTTGATGACCTTCTGCGTCTTGCCGCAAGGATTAGTGATGAGTTGATTGCCCTAGCGAGCCTTGAAGGTAGCGTTAATGTTTTAAGTGAAGAAATTAATAAGACAAGACGAAGAGTTAACGCCATTGAACATATTGTGATTCAAGAGTTGATTGATCAAGTCAAAGTCATCGAACAAAAACTCGCCGACAATGAATTAGCCAATACGATTCGGATTATGAAAAGTAAAGATATTATTATTAAGCGTAACTTAGAGAAGAGTAGTCAAAATCGCTACGAGGAGAACGAGAGCTTATGAAAAACATTTTTGCCGTCCGTTATCAAAAAGACGGAAAACTAACCCAACCAGATGGTGCTCATTTTATCGTCAACCAAATTGATGAAAGTCAAAATGATTTGATTGGTGAATTTGATGGAAAAATTAAAAAAATCAATGACCAAATCAAGTTGCCAATTTGGCTTTTAATTATTTACTATGTGATGATTTTTGTCTCAATCGCCTTTATTCTTGGCATTATCGGTGCCCTGCAAGAAGTTGATCTAGCGACGGCCTTTGTCCGTGGACCCTACTTATTTATTGGTTTGCCTGTCGCCCTGTTTGCTTGGGGTGGTATTGCGCTTTATAAACGGGCACGAACAAGAAAAATCACACAAGGTGATGATGTAAAAAACCTGCAAAAGGAAGCCGAACAAATCATTCTCGACTCCCGTCATCAATTAGGTATTCCTGATGAGGCCCTTAAAGTTGATACGCTCCATTACTTCTATGAAGAAAAAGATGGGAAAACAAGGGTAAAACAAGGCTTAGGTGCACAATATTTCAATCTAGAAATGAACGCTTATGTAGACGGAAAAAACTTCTATCTTGGTGATTTGACCCGGGTGTTTGCCTTTCCGCTTGAAAGTTTAGTAGGTCTAAAAG
>DATESM010000038.1:0-4226 GCA_035270805.1 Bacilli bacterium | reverse complement strand
AGTGTCACCAGTGACGACTTCATCATAGCCAAGAACATAATCAAGAATGCTATCACCGGCAATAAAGGAGGTGTAGCCAATATAATCAATGTTCAATGTGGCAATTTCTGGGTTAGAAACAAAGTCGATGAACTCATAAGCGAGCTCAGTATTAGCGCCTTTAGGCATGACGAAGGCATCATACCAAATGTTACTGCCTTCTTCGGGGACTGAATAGCGTAAGACATCACTACCGGCTTCTGCGGCTTCATAGATGGCGTAAACTGCATCACCACTCCAAGCCGTATTAATCGCAATTTTGCCAGCAACAATATCATTTTTACCTTGGTCGACTTCAGTACCATAAATATTATCTTTTAACTCTTTTAAAGCTAGACCAACTGCATCGAGGGTTTCTGCACTTGTATCATTGAGCAAATCAGACAGGGCCAAATTATAAGCGGCATTGCTTAAATCCCCCTCTTCATGTTGGGCTTTTAAATCGAGAAGTTCTTCTTGATAGACTTTCATCAAACCAATAAGATAGCCCTCACGCATGGAGTCCTTGACCGAGATTTCTTTGAAGTACTTGGAATCCCAAAGAATAGACCAGGACTTCATGTCTTCTTCATCAGCAACTTCGGTATTATAAACAAGGCCAAGTGTTCCCCACATATAACCAGCGGAGTATTCATCCCAGCCATTTTCTTCAAATAGCGTTTGTAAATACTTTGAGGCATAGGTTGTGTAGTTAGGGATGCGGCTATAATCTAGCGACATAATTTTATCTTCTCTAATTAAACGTTGGACCATGTATTCACTCGGAACGAGTAAATCATATTGCGCGCCAAAATTAATCGTATTATACATTTCTTCATTCGTTGAAAACGTATCATAGACGACACTAATGGTCGTGCCGGTTTTCGTCTCATAATAATCAATGAACTGATCAATGATTGAGGCATCATCCTCATCACTTTCTGGTTCATAAATATAGTCTTCCCAGTTATAGATACGTAGTGTTGTGGCATCCGCATCAACTCTAGTTATCGTTCTGGCTGTGTCGTTAGTCATACTGATAGCTAAGAGCCCAGTCAGGGAAACGAGGGTCCCTACAAGTAAGAATTTATTCACATTTTTCATTTTATCTTGCTCCTTTTCTGATCATCGCCCGTTTACTAGCGCGTTCCTTTGCCTTTGATTTCTTCTTCCTGCCATTTGCCACGACAATTAATGAAGTGACAAGGAAGATATAGGAAGTTAACGCTCTTAGCTCAGCGGGGATGGTTGATTTAACAATGACACCTTGGACGTAAGTCGATAAGGTATCAAATGATTTGTCGCGTAAGAACGACGTGATGATAAAGTCATCAAGTGAAAGAGTAAAAGCGAGCATAAAGCCAGAAATAATGCCTGGCAGAATGGCAGGGATCACAACCTTAACGAGGGCTAGCATCGGCTTGGCTCCCAAATCAAGGGCGGCTTCATAGTCGTTGGGATCCATTTGTTGGAGTTTAGGCTTCACGTTAAGATAGACAAAGCTAATCGTGAGGACAACGTGACCAATCAGTAAGGTCACAAAGTTGTTATTTGATAAAGTAATACCGATATTGGCAAAACTATCGACGGTGATTTTAAATAAGAGGGCCAGGGAGATGGCAATGACAACATCGGCGTTGACGACCGGAATCTCATTGACCGTTTCAAACACTTGTTTGGGTCGTTTTTTCATATAGAAGACGCCAATCGCCCCTAAAGTACCTAATAAGGTCGCAATCAGGGCCGAGACACTGGCGATCAAGAGTGTATTAAGCAGGGCCGGCATAATCTTACTATGCAGGAATACATCGCGATAAAGACGCAGTGTAAAGCCATTCCACATCCCTGTAATCGGTGCATCCGTAAACGAAAAGACCATGAGGAAGAGGATGGGCAAGTACATCAGGAAGAGAATCAGGTAAATATATACGTTACCCGCGACTTTTTTTACCATACGTTCGCCTCTCCTTTCTTCGACTTTTTAGCAAAGTTTGCGCTCACGAGCACACTTGCTAGAATTAGCACCAGCATCACAAGCGCGAGGAAGGATCCATCGTGCCATTGATTTTGTGTGAAATAGATTTCAATATACTTACCAAATAGTGTCACTTTACCTTCGCCAAGAATGTCAGAGATAACATAACTGGTCATGGTCGGCATAAAAACCATCGTTGCCGCGGAAACCACGCCAGGCATCGTCATTGGCAAAATAATTTTTCTAAACGTTCTCACCGGTCCCGCGCCTAAATCTTGACTGGCTTCTATTTGACTTTTGTCAAGGCGGAGCATCGTCGTATAAAGCGGCATAATGGTAAAGGGAAGATAGTTATAGACAAGACCAATCAGTGTTGCGAGTTCAGGATAATCGCCGCCACTAAGGCCGATAAAAGCGAGCACATCACGGAGGGCCCACGTTCTTAACACAAAGTTGATCCACATCGGCATAATAAAGAGCATGACGAGCACGACATTCTTATTGACTTTGCGGTCAGCAAGAAAGTAGGCAAGTGGATAAGCAATTAAAAGGGAAATCACAGTATTAAGAAGACCAAATACTAGTGAAACAAACAAGACCTGAAAGCGTGAGGAACTGCCAAAAAAGTTGATGGCAGGTCCAAGAGAAGGCATCATCGAGCGATCTGTAAACGCATAGACACCAATCAGGAGGAGCGGGATGAGGACAAACACCACCATAAAGACAACATAGGGAATTGACAAATAGCGGCGTGATGACCTAATTTGCATTGTTTTTCAATTCTCCCTTGAGTTTTAAAGCAATCTTGTTAGAGGCGACTTTTAACGAGACACGGTCATCTTCGTTCCATAAATATTCACTGTTAATGACAAAGTCTTCTTCGTCATCAGTCCGGACCACAACTTGGTAGTGGTCACCCATATAAATAATCGAGAGAACATCGCCATGAACTTCACTCGCTTCTAAATCATCAGAAATTTCAATGTCTTTAAGTTCAATCGTCGCCGTCACATCGACGTCATAGAGGTCAAACTTTTGGCCTTCTTTAGACACTAAGTAACCTTCTTCATCGACATGAGACCCTTCAAGTAACTGTGTCACATCGCAGTCAAAGGTATTATCACCAATGACGACTTGGTTCTTCTTATTAATCCAGGCATCTTTATAAATATTTGCGGAAATATGTGACTTCATAATGTGAATGTTTTCAGGCTCAATATAGACACCGACCTCTTTATCGAGTTTATGGTCTTTGGTATCTTGGGCGACAACTTCGTTCTTACCGACCATAATCGTGTATTCATAGTGGACACCTTTAAAAATCTTATTGACGATTTTACCAACAACGACTCCCTTATCGGGCCGGACAATTTCAACGTCTTCGGGACGAATGACAACGTCGACTTTATCGTTACGGGGATAATCATCAACACATTCAAAATTTTGCCCTAAGAAGCGAACTTGGTTTTTGGCGCTCATACGGCCATTATAAATATTGGATTCACCAATAAAGTTTGCAACAAAGGCGTTTTTTGGTTCGTTATAAATATCAATTGGTGTCCCAATTTGTTGAATCACACCATCATTCATGACGACAATCGTGTCACTCATTGTTAACGCTTCTTCTTGGTCGTGCGTGACATAGATAAATGTTAAGCCAAGTTTACGATGGAGTTGCTTGAGTTCGAGCTGCATTTCCTTACGCATCTTGAGGTCAAGGGCCCCAAGAGGTTCATCAAGGAGAATAATTTCGGGCTCATTGACAATCGCTCTAGCAATCGCTACCCGTTGTTGTTGCCCACCCGACAGTGTCGAGATATCGCGATCTTCAAATTGTTCAAGATCGACCATCTTGAGGGCTTTGACAACTTTATCATCGATTTCTTGCGAAGTCAGTTTACGCCAAATTTCTTTTCCACTCCGATCAACACTTTTAATCTTTTTGATTTTCAGGCCAAAAGCGATGTTGTCATAAACATCTAAATGAGGGAATAAGGCATAACGTTGGAAGACGGTATTGACGGGTCGTTTATAGGGGGGAAGATGTGAAATATCTTTTCCATTTAAAACAATTTGTCCTTTAGTAGGTAATTCAAATCCTGCAATCATCCTTAAGGTTGTTGTTTTGCCACAGCCACTGGGACCTAAGAAAGTAATAAACTCACCACGATTAACATACAAATTAAAATTATCGACAACTGTTTTTCCATCAAACTCTTTACTGACATCAATG
>DATESM010000037.1:0-2346 GCA_035270805.1 Bacilli bacterium | reverse complement strand
TGTCAGTATTTTATCATAACTAGCCTTTTTTTCAAACGGGGAGAACATCACTCTATTCCACTAAAGCGTTGTTGTTGTGTTTATATCAATACTTATAATAAAATTTATCGAAGTCTGAGTTAAGTCTCTATCATACTTCCTTATATTAATATCACTTGCCAGTGTGATAAAATACAATTGCTAGAAAAAAGAGTTTACTCGAAAAACAATGAAATAAAGAGGATTAACATTATGGTCGATTTCTTAAAATTCTTTGGTGTCGCGTTTGCGGTGTTCTTAGTCATCGATTTACTGTGGTTAGGTATCGTTGCACGAAAAATTTACAAAAAGTATCTAGGCTATATTATGGCGGAGAAAATCAACTGGGTTGCCGCGATTATTTTCTATGTCATTTTTATTGCCGGTTTGACCTATTTTGCGCTTCTCAACGCAACCACTTGGACTGATGCGCTCCTTAATGGTGCTATTCTTGGCTTCTTAGGCTATGCCACGTATGACTTAACCAATCTTTCAACACTGAAGGGGTGGCCACTTCAAATTACAATTATCGATTTGCTATGGGGGACAGCACTTGGTGCATTAGTCTCAACAATTACATTTTTATTAGTAGGGTAGGATTATGAACATTACTAAATTAAACGGAATTCATCTTTATCACGCCTTTGTTTCGGGAGCAAAGCGTTTGATTAATGAGAAAATTTTTCTCAACAAAATTAATGTCTTTCCCGTCCCTGATGGGGATACTGGCTCTAATATGGCCAGTTTGATGCAACGGATTGTGACAGATGCCAAAGGCTATGAGCATATAGGCAAGACGATGGAATCTATCTCTAACGCCGCTATTGCGGGATCGCGTGGCAATTCAGGAATTATTTTTTCTGAATATCTTAATGGCGTCTATGAAGGGGTCAGAGAATTAGAAACTGCCGATGTCAGCCAATTTCATCAAGCGGTACTGAATGGAATTAAAAAAGCATATGATGCAATTTTTAATCCTGTTGAAGGAACTATCTTGACCGTTTTTCGTAAAGCATTCCACATTAACGGTTACGTTAATGATTTCAGTGATTATTTTGCCCTAGCTAAAGTTCAAGCGAGTAAGGCACTAAAAGAAACACCCGATGAACTAGAAGTTTTAAAAGTCAATAAAGTTGTCGATGCGGGCGCCAATGGCTTAACCCTCTTCCTCGAAGGGATCAATTATTATTTTGAAAATGGTGTTGAACAAGAGGAGAAAGAAGGAGAGCATATGAACGATGAATTAGTCAATCACGAAGATTTTCAAGAAGTCATTGCGGAACGGTATTGTACAGAAGCCTTATTAGCTAATGTGACAGTAGGCCCAAGTGAGTTAAAAGCCTTGATGAAGGATGAAGGAACATCACTCGTTGTTTCAGGTCGTAAAGAAAAGATGCGTATACATATTCACACTAACCATCCAGATGAAGTGATGTTTAAACTTCGTGAATATGGAGAAATTGTTGAGCAAAAAGTAGATGATATGATTCGCCAACAACAAGCAACTTCAAAAAATCATCCACGTGTGGCGATTATGACCGACACAATCGCGGATATTCCACTGGATATTGCCGATAAGTATCACATTCACCTCATACCCCTATATCTCATCATTGATGAAGTTTCTTATCTTGATAAATTGACTATCACCACGAATACATTCTATAAAATGATGGATACAGGAAAAAGTTTTTCTTCCTCGCAACCAGATAAGTTGACGATCGAACGCAATCTCAATTTTTTGATGCAAAATTATGACCAAGTTATTGTCATTACCGTTGCGTCAAAATTAAGTGGGACATTTAATGCGATCGCTCAGTTCGCCAAAAACAATCCACAAGTCATTGTGGTTGATAGTAAGCAAAATAGTGGTGCCCAAGGGCTTGTTGTGATTGAGGCCGCTAAAATGGCTTTTGAAGGAAAAAGCGCCGAAGAAATAGTCGAGTTTATCCCCTCCTTAGCCGCTAGAACCAAGATTTTTGTTTCAGTGAAAACACTTAAATACATGGTCCGTCAAGGTCGTGTTAGCAAAGTAACGGGTATTATTGGTAAAATCATGAACCTTAAACCGGTCATTGGTCTAGGTAAAGATGGCAGTGGTATCATTGCCGCGAAATCGTTTTCTCTAGGCGGTAATGTGAGAGAAATTGTTAAGTTTGTGAAAAAAGCCCCTGTCGTTAATTACATTATTGTTCATTCACTTGATGAAAAGCGCGCACTTAAATTAGCCGCGAAAGTCGAAGCAATCACTGGGAAAAAACCTGATTTTATAGAGATGATTTCCCCAATTGTCTCGATGAATGCCGGTATTGGTGCGGTTGCCATCGC
>DATESM010000036.1:0-4663 GCA_035270805.1 Bacilli bacterium | reverse complement strand
GAGGAAAATAGTATGAAAACATTTGCGAATATTTTATGGCTACTCACCTTTGGTTGGATGACTGCGCTTGTGAATTTTATGGTTGCGCTTTTATCTTTTATCACAATCATTTTTATTCCGGTCGGATTCCAATTTCTTAAGCTGGCGCGTTTCTCTTTAACGCCTTTTGGTTATGATTTTGTTCCTGTCCACGTCACAGGTTTTAATACGATCATTAATATCATCTGGGCGATATTGTTTGGTTGGGAAATTATGCTTGGCTATTTTGCTACAGGCATTACGCTTTGTGTGACCATCATATTTATTCCATTTGGTATCCAATACTTCAAGGTTGGACTCTTCACTCTTTTACCCCTAGGCACAAAAGTGAAAAAAATCTAAATACTTTAGTATTTGATTTGTTCAAATTGAAAAGATTGACTATAATTTTGAAATAGAAAGAGGCTACTTATGCAAAACACAAGAAAAATTAATGATGATGTCTTCTACGTCGGTGTTAATGACCGCCGTATTACTTGGTTCGAAAACACCCATCCGATTACGCGCGGGATGGCTTATAACTCCTATGTCATAGTTGATGAAAAAACTGTCCTTTTAGACACAATCGATAAGGCCGGAGCCCAACAATTTTTGGAAAACTTAGATTACGTTTTAAAGGGAAGAACGCTTGATTATCTTGTTATCAACCACATGGAACCCGATCACTGTGCTTTAATTGAGGACGTTGTTCGCAAGTTTAAAGATGTGATTCTCGTCGGTAACAAAAAGACATTTGAACTACTCCATCAATTTTACGACATTGAAATTGGTAGCAACTTTATTGAAGTCAAGGAGGGTGATACGCTTTCTTTAGGGAAGAGAACCCTCAAGTTTATGATGGCACCGATGGTTCATTGGCCAGAAGTCATGGTCACGTATTCTGATGTTGATAAAATGATTTTCACTGCTGATGCTTTTGGGACGTTTGGGGCACTAAATGGTAACATTTATGCTGACCAAATAGATTTCGCGGGCGAGTGGTTAGATGATTCACGTCGTTATTTTTCAAATATCATTGGTAAATATGGCATGCAAACTAATATGTTACTCAAAAAATTAGCTACATTGGAAATTGACTATATTTGTCCACTTCATGGGCCAATTTGGCGGGATAACATTGACTACATAATTAATAAATATAAGACATGGGCTTCCTATCAAGCTGAGGAAAAAGGTGTTGTTATCGCCTTTGGCAGCGTCTACGGTAACACTGAAGAGGCTGTTGATGTCCTCGCGGCTAAACTTAGCGAACTTGGTGTTAAAAATATCAAAATTCACGATACAACTAGTACCGACCCTTCCTACGTGATTTCTGACATCTTCCGTTATTCAACGCTTGTTTTAGCCTCATCTACTTATAATTTATCGATTTTCCCAGCAATGAATACTTTGATTCATGACATCGTCAATCATAATATTCAAAACCGTCATGTAGCCATTATTGAAAATGGTTCATGGGCACCAACAAGTGGCAAACAAATGCGGACAGAATTAGAGAAAACAAAGAACAATACCTTTATCAATGAACAAATCTTTTCGCTTAAATCAACGCTTAAAGCTGAACAACTAGATCAATTAGACGAATTAGCTAAAGCGATTGCCGCGACAGTTTTATAAATTCTTTTAGCCGATAGACACTATCGGCTTTTTAATAGGAGTCAGCATGAGTGAGAAAGAAAAAATGCTTGCCGGAAAACTCTACTTTTCTGGTGGGGAAGAATTAGTGAGTGAACGCCAAAGTACTAAGGCTATTAATGACCGCATTAACGGTGACTGGACCCTCTCTACGAAAGAAAAAATCGAGATGATCAAAGGGATTGTTGGTGCTTATGGGGATAACTTTTACATTGAAGCGCCTGTTCGATTTGATTATGGTTATAATCTTCATGTCGGCCATAATTTTTATGCAAATTTTGACTGTATTTTTCTTGATGATATGCCAATTGTAATCGGGAATAATGTGATGCTTGGACCACGTGTCTCGTTATTTACGGCTTCGCACCCCACTGATAAAGATGTGCGTAATTCACTACTTGAATATTCGCGGCCAATCACAATTGGCGATGATGTTTGGATTGGGGGCAATAGTGTGATTAACCCCGGGGTGACGATTGGTAGTGATGTCATTATTGGTTCGGGTAGTGTTGTTACAAGGGATATACCCTCGCACACTCTTGCTGCGGGTAATCCCTGTCGTGTCCTCCGAAGTCTGACTGAGGATGATAAAATTAAATGGGAAGCACATGCCAAAGAGTGGCATAACAACTAAATATAGTTAGATAGACACATTTTGCTAAGGCAAAACCTTTTCTATCTGGCGCCTAGTTGTTATAATCAATGAACTATGGAAAAAAATAAACGTCCAAAATTTGTCAAAAAAAGACATCAAGTCTTAATTAAAGTGGGGAAAGTCATTGCCTCACCTTTTATTCGACTTAAACTTGGGTACAAATTAAACAAATATGACCTTAGTCAATTAGGTCCGTCTCTGATTGTCTCTAATCATGTCACACCCTTTGATCCGATTTTTGTCACGGATACTTTTGGTCAGCAAATCTATTATATTGCGAGTGAGATTATTTTCTCGAATGGGATAATTTCGCGTGTGCTCGAGTATGCCTACGCCCCAATACCCAAAACAAAATCTCAAACTGATATTACGGCGATTAAACAAATGATTACCATTGCCCGTGAAGGAGGATCTGTCGGGGTCTTTGTTGAAGGAAACTCTTCATTCAATGGCGCACTTTATCCTTTTGCAGACTCAATAGGTAAGCTCGTATTAATGTTAAAATTACCACTCGTTATTTTCAATTTTAAGGGTGGTTACTTAACTAAACCTCGGTGGGCGCTATATGCAAAAAAAGGAAAGTTTACTGGTGAAGTACGCGAAGTAATCCACTATGACACATATAAACACATGAGTGCGGAGGTTATTACAAATTTAATTCGCGACAAAATTAACATTAATGCCTATATAGATACACTTGATGCTGATTATGATGGGAAAAAACGAGCGGAAGGACTGCAAAGACTCTTGTTTTCATGCCCTGTTTGTCATCACGTCAATTCGGTTTCAACAAGGGGGAAACACTACCATTGTTCGCATTGTGGTCTCAAAAGTGAATATGATAAAAGAGGGTATCTCCATCTACCTGAACGCGGCCCTGTTGACCTCGTCACGCTCGATGAGGAAAATCTTAAACACTATCAACAATATCTAGGAGAAAACCCAGAGTTTAGTCTTAGCTATAAAGGTGAATTGATCCATATGTTCAAACGTCAAAGAAGAAGACTAGGGAGAGTGAAGATTACACTGGCCCGACATGGATTGACAGTCGTGCGGCACAAGAAGGGGGAAATTACTTTATTTCCGTTTGATCAAATTGATGCTGTCGCCGTTCAACAACAAGCGATGCTAATTTTCTATATTAATAATCAACCGACAACCGCTGTTAAACTCAACAAGCTCGATAGTGCTTATCAAATGATGAAAACATTTGAAATTTTTAAAAAACTATCACACAAGGAGTAAAGTATGTTGCTTTCACATCTCACCGTCCTATCTTCGGTCAATGACTTATGGAACCATGGCACTTATTGGAATGAACTTTTCCAAATCATGCTAATTTGTGGTCTCCTCATTTTGGCCCATGTTATTCGCCGGAACATTCCTTTTTTAAGAAGAATGTTGATTCCTACCTCAGTGATTGCAGGTTTTATCGGACTTGGCCTTAAGTATTTATTTAATGAAACAGGCATGCAAATCGACGGGTTGCCACTCATCGATAGTGAGTTTATGAATGTCATCACCTATCATGCGCTTGCTTTGGGTTTTATTGCAATTGGCTTTGTTAGTAAAACGAAGAAAAAAGTCAAGGATGGTAGCGCAATTAAAAGCGGGTTACTCATTGCATCGACCTATACAATTCAAGGGATTGTTGGTGTCGTTGGTTCAATCATTCTTGCTCAAATTTTTATGGGGATTGGTAATAATTTTGCGATTAATAACGCACCTTATGCCGGTATTATTCTCCCGCTTGCCTTTGGGCAAGGACCAGGACAAGCAGGTAACTTTGGGACAACCTATCAAAATTTAACCGGTGAATTTGCCCAATTTGCGCTTGCAGGAGGCCGTGATTTTGGTCTAGCCCTCGCGGCTTTAGGCACTTTAGCGGCGGTCATTCCCGGCACTATTTTTCTCAATCTTGCTGCCGCAAAGGGACTTGTTAAGCGTGAAGTCGATGTTGAAACTAAGGTCTTTTCTGAATCCAATAATCCTGTTGACGTTGAAGGCGAAATTGCCGCGACCGAATCAACCGATAAATTGGCGATTCAACTGGCGATTGTTGGGATCACATACCTAGCTACATTTTTGTTGATGTTTGGCCTAACAGAGTTATTCGTTAATACCTTTGGTATCGTTTTCCTCCGTCCACTTTTATGGGGTTTTAATTTCTTGTTTGCCCTCCTCGTGACAGTGTTAGTTAAAACAATCTATAACCGACTGAGAGTTAAAAAGGTCATTAAACGTGGCTATGTTAATGACTATATGATGAAACGTATTTCGGGAACAGCCTTTGATTTTATGATAATTACCGCGATTATTTCAATTGAAATTGCG
>DATESM010000035.1:0-2371 GCA_035270805.1 Bacilli bacterium | reverse complement strand
AAATACTGATAGTTATTACATGAAAATATTTTCTAAAAAAATGCCAGATCTCAATTGGGACAACCCTGATGTCAGAGCGGCTATTTTTGATGTAGCGCGCTTCTATCTTGATCTAGGCGTTGATGGGTTTAGACTTGACGCGATTGCCCATCTTGCCCGCGACACAAGTTATCAAGATTCGACCTATAAAACAGAAGCAGATGGAACCGTCCTCGACTACAATAAATTTTCTAATCTGCCGAAAATGTTTGATTATCTCTTAGAGTTTAAAAGACAAGTTTTGTCAAAATATGACTGCGTAACTGTTGGCGAAGTTGGTGGTGGTGTCTCTCCACTTGATTCGCTCCGTTACAGTGGCTATGATCAAGGGTCAATCAACATGGTTTTCAATTTTGACACCGCCTGGGAAAATGGTGCATTTGCTAGTGAAGGAAAAAGTGATGAGGAGATTGTGACCAATGTGATCGGCATGAAACACAACTTTGCCCGTTGGTTTAATGCATGTTATCAAAAATCTTGGTTACCGCTTTATTGGGACAATCATGATCATCCCCGTGTCCTCAGTCAGTATGGCAGTGTCAAGTATCGCAAAGCCTCAGCTAAGATGCTAGCGATGACCTTATTATATATGTATGGTACACCCTTTCTTTTTAATGGCGAAGAGATTGGGATGAGTAATGTTGTTTATGATCAACTCGAAGATTTTAAAGATGTCAGCGACCAAAATTTTATCAAAGAAGGCCGCCACCGTTTTACAAGCGACTTAGCGATGGTTAAGTATTTGCAACGAACATCGCGGACCAACGGCCATGCCCCTATGCAGTGGACAAATGGGAAAAACGCGGGTTTTACAAGTGGCTCACCCTGGTTGAAAATCAATCCCAATTATCCTGAAGTTAATGTTGAATCACAAATGAAGGATCCAGATTCGATTCTTAATTTTTATAAGAAGGCCATCAAATTGAGGAAAGATAAAGACATTCTAGATTTTGTGATCAACACAGCCTTTGTTTTGGTCCAACCTGAACATCAAGATGTTTTTAGCTATATTCACACACGAGGACATCAATCAATACTGCTTATCGCTAACTTTCGTGATCGTGAAGTCGCATTTGATACAGCCCACTTAAATCACATAGAAGAGGTCCTTTTAAGCAATTACGACTATTTTGAGATTCGGGATACAAGCGTGAAATTGCCACCATTTGGGGCATTACTGCTCAAGGTGACTCATGAATAAATATTATCTTTTCCAAAGCGATCATTTTATTGACAAAAAAACACTGAAGGGTGTCATCGATAGTTTTTATGTTGGCGATTGTGAAATTACCTATCTTAATGAAAAAAGTGGATATATCATTGCTGATAGTCAGTTTGCTTTATTAATTGCAGAAGCCTTACCGACAATTAATAATGATTTAGGGACTAAGCTAGTTATTGTTTGTGCACACAACTTGAGTGAAGTAAGTCTAGCTGCGCTCACTTACAGTTACCAAAATATGCAGGGGTTTAATTATTTGAGTGATGTTGTCCTTGACCAATTGTTAATCAACTTTACTGACATAAAACAGCGAATTATCAATGAATTCAATCAAGTCCCCCATGAACTTGTCTTGACTGCACAAGCCTATTTAAAATCTGGGCTTAATGCCAAGGCGGCAAGCGAAATGCTCTATATCCATCGCAACACATTTAATTATCGACTCAATAAATTTATTGAGATAACTGAGTTGGACATCCGTGATTACTGGCATGCCTTCTATTTTAATATTTACGTTAAACTTCTCAGTAAATAATTACATTTGTGCACCGTGCATAATTGTCTATGTCATTTTTGTGTTATCATTTAGTTATCTTATTAACAAGGAGACAAGTTATGGCAACTGTCGAACTACAAAGCGTATATAAAAAATACGAAGGTAACGATAAATTTTCCGTTACCGATTTTAACTTACTCGTGCAAGACAAGGAATTTATCGTCTTTGTCGGACCTTCTGGCTGTGGTAAATCAACAACACTGCGCATGATCGCAGGCTTAGAAGATATTACCGATGGCAATCTCATTATTGATGGTAAACTCGTCAATGATCTCCCACCAAAAGATAGAGGAATCGCCATGGTCTTCCAAAGCTATGCCCTTTATCCACACATGACTGTCTATGATAATATGGCCTTTGGTCTAAAAATTCAAAGACTACCAAAACAAGAAATCGATCACCGTGTTAGAGAAGCTGCCCGTATTCTTGAAATCGAAGAGTACCTTGCAAGAAAACCTAAAGCACTTTCTGGTGGTCAAAGACAACGGGTCGCCCTCGGCCGGGCCATTGTCCGTCAAGCCGCTGTTGTTTTAATGGATGAACCTCTTTCCAAC
>DATESM010000034.1:0-6711 GCA_035270805.1 Bacilli bacterium | reverse complement strand
GTTTTTTAGGATTACAACATAGTCCTTATCACTTTCATCACTTTGTACGCCATGAATAAATGAGCCACATCGATAGATGACTAAAACTTTTTTGCCATAAAAATTATCGGGTAACATGACATTTTCCTGGTAAGTGCGCTGCCGAATAAGGTGAGACGATAAGACCCGATGAGGTTAATTGAATCCCAACGTCATACCAAGATCCGTTGAACTTATATTGATAGACTGCCCCGCTACCCGAAGCTGCAGCAGTAGAAAACACGACATTCCAACCAGCAACATAAACATTGCCGAATCCATTATTAGCATTGCCAGAATGGATGCCATTGTAAGTAAAGAAACGTCCACTTACGCTACTGTAAGTCGCTTGGTAAGCAGGGCCGTATTGACTATTGATTGATGAACTAAGCGTACTATCACGCGCTTGTGCTAGTGAATCAGGACTTTGAATTTTAGGTGCATCATAGTTGTTATCGAGCGTAAGTGATGAAGCAGTCTTAGTGTATCGAGCGACTGGTAATTCAAATATGAGACCACCTAATTGAAGATTTTCTTGAACGAGTGAGGGATATCCAGTAGGCGTCTCCTTCTTTTCTAAAGAAACAATATTGTTGCCAAGATCAAAACAAATATAGACATAACCATAAGCGGTGCCATCAAGGGCGACTGCAATCTTGGTGTTTGATTCAACGTATACACGCCGTCCATAAACCTGAACATATCCGCTTGAAAGAATAATATAATTGTTACTCGTCGTGACATTCACATTTCCGCCTAGACCATAGATCCTGCCATTGAGACTAGATGCCATAAAGTGATTAAGATCAGCATCTTGTTTAGAGGAGACTGAGGCGGAGTCGAATGTAATTTTAATTAAGGCCATCTATTATGCCCTCCTTCGATTGATTAATTTAAGTTTGTCAGTGAGCGAAATGCGCTGTTCTCCAAGAGTGATCGAGGCCTCATTAAACGTCCCTTTATATACCACTTTGGTGACAATCGTTTCATAGGTTTTATTGGGCGTGATAAAACTCACATATGTGCCGATTGATAGATCGTTTAAGACGTCGATTTTATTTGTCACAAAAGAAAAATCAAAAGTAATACTATGCTCTAAGGAAGAATCAATCAGAGCGGATGTAGCTTTTGTTAATAAGGATGAAAAATCATTATCCACATAGAATTCACATTTGAAGCTTACTTTATCAATTCTTTTTGGAGAATTTGCATTTGTGCTAATGGTCCCATCATTCAAAAGGTAATAGGAAATGACACTTGTTCGTTGAACATTATCTGCTTTTGGATAAAAGATAATTTTATTTAAAGCACTATCATTAGTGTCCGAAATAATGAGATTTGATATCGTGCCAAGATCACTACTAATAACGAGCCCCTTTGTTACTTCTACTACCTTTATTTTGATGTTCGAGATTACGCCATTAACGATGATTAACTCATATGCGAGCCGTATGCCATAGGTCTTAGAAAACTCCTCAACAAGCTTTAGAATGTTCGCTTTTTTGTCTGGTTCATAGTTTAAGGAACCGGTTTTATTAATCATTATTTCGGTTTGTAGATAAGACAAATTCTGTTTAGTATCTGTGCTCGTTTTGAAATGCGAGTTAATCAAATTGAGAGTGAACTGTGAAATGTTTCCTGTATAAGAACTAACTGGAACCTCCACATCAAATTTCGCAAGAAAGTCCTTTGTGGTAATTTTGATAGCGCCTTCACCGGTTTTCTCGATCGAAGTTATAATGCCAATGTAGAAATAGTCATACTCTCGCACGACTAGATAATCACCAAGATCCACGTTCAACTTCGCCTTATTGATATGAAATATTGATGGTTGCGGGACAAGCGTATCAAGGACGATTTCAAAGTCATCATTTGCTTGGGCATAATCTGCCACCTTTAGCGTCTGTTCGTTTAAAAAAACTAATTGCATAAACCCTCCTAATGAGCAATGTACTCTTCCTGATAAGTGATCTCACAAGTACTCGGTTCTCTCACCCCAGGATCAAAAAAAATCTCGCTTAACCCTGGTGGAAGGTAGAGGAAATTGTCATACGAAAAATCCTGGTCTTGATAGATGTCAGTAACCTGCCCATTAATCGTCCTTCTGATATATTGATCGGTTGGGTCGGACGAGATTTCAATAACCGGATTTTCTCTTTCATCCACTAGTAACCTAAGGGCACTGACCACTTCTCCGTTTTGCCGAATGATGACTCTTGGATTTAGGACATTACCAGTTATTTTAATTTTAAGGGGCACGTTTTTGACGCATTCATTACTAACGATGATCATCCCATTAAATGAAATGGAATAGACATAGGCAAATCGATAAGGATAAGTCTTGCCTTCGCCTGATTGGATGACGTTTATCGTATTTGATTTTTCAATAAGCCAAAGTGAAAGACATTCAATACGCACAGCACTTCTAATAACAGACGCCTCGAGTTGACTTTTTGTCGTTGATTGGACATTCACATAACAATATTTCAATCCATCCGCGCTATAAAAAAGCCGCAGCTCTTTACTTTTTGTGACGTATTCTCGCCACTTCGTAAACCCTTCATAACCTTCTAAGAAGATTAAAGTCACATTGATAACTCTTTGTTGGAGTTTCCGCTTGTTTTCAACAAATTTATCGGCAAAATCCTGGTATTCTATATCGAATTCATAACCAAGTCCGTCGATGGTTTCGATGAGCGTATTGTTTTTATAGTCTAAAAAATAGGGGGTGCCTACTTCGTTCACTAAATAGAGTTTACGCATTAGTAAGCACCTCCTAGCGCGGCGTTAATCGAATCAATATCAACATCGCCGTTTGTGTTAATCGTCACGTTATTGGTCGTACTACTGTTCTCAACCTTATTGTTGGTGGTTGTATTATTCTTTATGGCATTGTTATCCGAGAAGGAACCACCTGTAAAGAGGTCGGCGATCCAAGAAAAAACACCACTCGCTTTCTCAAGCAGCCACTTAATGCCATCAATGATGGATGTCAGTATTTCAAGGATTGGAGCAAGGACCGCAAATAGGACTTCCAGGACGGGAATTATCACCGCTTTGATGACACTAGCCAGCACGACTAGAATCGGAGAAATGGCTTCGATAATCGTAAAAAGGACGCCTAGCATCGTCATTAGCGGCGCAAGTAGAACATTCAACAACGGTTCAAGGAGAAGCATCAAGACACCGATAACTTCAACCACGATACCGATGATTTCAATAATAGGTTTAAGTAAAGCGACGATGATTTCTAAAATTGGATTTAAGATTTCAATCAATATATCGAGTAACGTCACGATTAGTTTAATAACGACATTCAGAATATCGACAACGACCATAATGATCTTAATGAGCGGACCAAGAATCGCATTGATTAACCCGAGCGCGACTTCGACAATTTGAATGATTAAGTCAATTAATAGTTTGACAATTTGGACGATTGGCTTTAAAAGCACCATCAAGACATCAATAATTGGAATGAGGATCTGCAAGACCATGTTGATAATTTCGGTAATGACCGGTATAAGTGATTCAATCAAACCGATGATCACATCAAGTACATCAACCACCACATCGAGTACACCATCAAGGAGTGAGACAATGACATCGATTAAGGTATTCACCACACCCATGAGGACTTCGATGATCGGCATTAAAGCCTGCACTAAAGTAGCAACAAAATCCATGACCTTATCGATTAGGCCACCAAGAATGTCAAATACTCGCTTCAGTAACTCGCGAAACTTTTCATTTTGTAAGAGGACAACCGCAAGGATGGCTATGAGCGCACCCCAACCTAAGGTAGAGAACTTGATTGCGGCTCCAGCTATTTTTACTGCTCCACTTACCGCAGTAAATGCCGTCTTTATCGACGAAATCATCGGTAGCATTTTTGCAAATATTGATAAGGCTGGCCCTAAGGCAACCAATAGACCGGCAAAAATACCAATAGTCGTTTTAACACCACTGCTTAGATTTTTCCACCAATCTAGAACTTTCTTTACACTAGGTATTAATCTATCGCGCAAGGCAACAATTATTTTTTCTAGTGCAGGTAATAGTAGAGCTGAAAAGCTCATGGATAGGGAACTCGTCGCCATTTTTAAGGAGTCGAGGGCATCGCCGAATGAGCCTGCTATTTCTGCATCTTCTGTTGAGACAATGCCAAGTTCTCTCGCTTCTTCTTTCCATTTTTCGATTTCACTAGCGGAGGCAACAAGTACTGGTCCAAGTTCAGAGCCAATCTTCTCACCAAAGAAGGCATTTGCTACAGCCGTTCTTGTGGCTTGGTCTTCAACGCCGGCAAGGGCATTTCTAATAACATCAAATGCCTGGTCTGCGTTTAATCCTTTTAGATCATCGACTGTCAGCCCAATGAGGGCCAGAGACTCTGCCACTTTATCGCCATTACCTGTGGCAATCTCCCCAAGAACGGAGTTAACCTTAATAAAAGCTTTCTCGACTGCTTCAGTTGATGAGCCTAGAATTTTAGCCGCATATTGCCATTCTTGTAACGATTCGACCGATAAACCGAGCTTTAACGCGGTGTCGGCCATCTCATCAACCGAGTTTGCCGTTTTGATCGCTAGAGCCGATAAAGCAGTACCAGCAGCAATCGCAGGAGCGGTGATGAATTTAGTGAGTGATGAGCCAATTTTTCCAATGGCTGCAACATTGATCCCAGATAACTTCTTAATGTTATTTTCGGTTTTCTCAAGTTGTGAATTTAAGTTAGCTACTTCGGACTCAGTGTATTGAATCGATCGTTTTAACTTATTAAACTCCTGCTCACTCATCGCACCAATTTGGACTGCTTTTTTAGCTTCTTCTAATTGCTTGTTTTGTTCTTCTAATTTTTGTTTAGTGAGTGTTAGTGTCTGATTTAATTTTTCTTGCTTTTGTTTCCAAAGGTCAAGATTGCCTGAATCATACTTTAAGTTTTTATTAACGGCGGCTAGGTCTCTTTGCTGCTCTTTAAGTCCAGCATTTAATGATTTGAGATTGGCTTCTAACTCGGTCGTATCAAGCCCTAGCTTAATGTTCATGCCTTTTACTGTTTCAGCCATAATCTCGACCTCCTATCCTAAAAATTTATCGATGTCCGATTGCGTAGCAGTTCGACTCGGTGTTTCTCCTGCATAGACATTCTTCTGGATCTCGACGATTTCTAGGTAAGTTTGAATGTCAAAAAACTCGCTATCACGGATCGGAATTCCTAATTGCGCCAAGTTATAGATGATATTTGCCGTGAAACTATGTAAACTTGGCCCACTATCGCGGGGATTCTTTACCGCCAGGTTTGTTTTGATTGACTGAACCAAGTAGCTCAGCGATTACGGTTGCGAGCGTGCTTAGTTCATCGGTCGAGTTCAATACTGAAAAGTCAAACCCTTGTAAGAATTTATCATAAGTGTCGCTTGTAAATGGCTTATGCAGAATAAAGACGATTCTAAATAGAATATCGATGAATTTCCCTACATCATCCTTATTGGCTTTAAGCGCCTTATCAAGCGAGTCAACATCCGTGAATAGTTCCGTTCCAAATACCTGACGATAAGAGATAATCGTAAAAAGAGAGGAAGCAAGCTTGAGCTCTTTTCCTCCTAAAGTAATCGATCTTTCCATTTATTAAACCTCCGCGATGACTGGCAATGTTGGTGCCAACGTTAAGAAGTTTGAGTAGTTGCTATCACCAATTGAAGCAACACTATTCGTGATCAAGTGATCCCCTACTTCTAAAGGTCGCGCGGTGATGTTCAATGTGACCGCATTAGCCTCAGCTGAGTCGGTTTTAGACTTTGTTGCCTCACTAATCGGAGTAACATTACAAAGATAAAACCATGCTCGACGAGCTTTGGCATCACCTTGAAACTCTAATCCCAACGCAAAAGTCACTGTCTTAGCGTTTGCTACTTCAACGATATTCCCATTAGCAAGTCGCTTATATCCTAAGATATCAAGTTTAAATTCCTCTGTTATTTCGGTCAGTTTTAAAGTAAGCGTCCGACCAGCATTTTGAACGAGGTTTGCGATCACAACATCGTCGGCATAAACCGCAGTGGATCCACCAACGATATCACTCGTAAATTCTTGAGCACCAGGGAGTGCAATCGGAGTCGCAAAACTCCATGTGCCGTCCGTTGCTTGCGTCGCAATGGAATAATGAACGTTTCGTAGTCCGTACGTAATTTTGTTGTTAGCCATAGTTAAATTTCCTCCAGTCTAACTTCATAGACTTTGTTTATTGACCCATCCTCATTTTTAAACTCAGATAGGTTTTCTGGCGTATAGCCATGTTGAAAAAGTGTTCGCACCAGTTTGTTTTCTTGGCCGATATCCTTCTTTTTTGTTACAAGCGTTATTTGAACTGCGCTCGTATAGAAAACAGGTTTATCTTCTGCAAATACTGAAGCCCGTTTACTCGTTTCTTGAAAAACAATAAAGGGTGGTTCTGCATTATCTTCGTTGTCATATTCATTGGTGGCGTAAAACACCTTATCGACAACTTTTAATAAGGTGCTTCGTAATTTTTCTAAATACATACCTAACCTGCCTGCCTAATAATTTGCCTGATCTCCTCAAGCATGAGTGGGGTCATCGATTCATACGAAGGTCTTAAAAATGGACGAGCGGCTACCAGCTTGCCACTTCGATGCTTAAAACCAAACTCCACTAAATGGACAAGTCCACTAC
>DATESM010000033.1:0-6064 GCA_035270805.1 Bacilli bacterium | reverse complement strand
GTCTGCAGTAGATGGGTCATCGTTATAATCAGCATAAAACTTTCTAATATAGGGGTTATCGGTCGAGTAGTTGAAGTTTTGTAGCTCAGCCGGGCTTAGGGGGCTCAACTCCCATTGACGGTCAATAATCTTATAGATGGTTCGGTGCGTTGAACTATCGTAGTCATATTCATTGTGATCTTTGATGTTTTCATAGAGTTGAGCAAGCAGTGTGTCGCCCTTTTTCCCCTCCACACCCGTATAATAGGTTTGAAGTTCATTTAAACTTGCGTGACTTGTGTCAATGACAGTTGGCATTGGTGTTGCGGCTTTTAGTGCTAGGTGGCTATTTTTTTGAATGTTTCCACTACTTAAACCGAGAAGAGAAATGGTCAGGGCAAGCGTGAAAAATTTTGAAGATTTAATCATGATGGACTCCTTGTTTAACTAGAGTTAATATAACATATTAAATGAAGACTAACCACCGACAAACTCGCGATTTTTTCTCAATAGCCACTTACATTATTTTGTGTATATGGTAAAATACTTTTTGACCCAAGTAGACAAATTGCCGACGTGGCTCAATCTGGCAGAGCAACTGAATCGTAATCAGTAGGTTGCAGGTTCGATTCCTGTCGTCGGCACCATGAAGGTCAACTAGACTCCCTTATGGAGTCTTTTTTTATGTTTAAAGAAGGTGATTGATTGCCATTAATGGATGTTAACTCTATAATTACTTTATATCTAAAATGAAAAAGCCATTTAAACTTAAATACTTTATTCTCTCACTCTTCATTCTCACCAACAGTTTGATTGTTTTCGAATCCTCACTTCCCGGATCAATTTCAAGTCAACGTTCCTCTTTTTTTACGGATGTCGTTAGCTTGATTATCAATGGTGTTTTGCCTGACCGCGAACCTGACTATATTGATATTACTTCACTTGAAGTCAAAGATCATAAGGGTCAGATAATTAGCTCATCCCAATCTATTGAAATTCCTCTGGGTGTTACTCGCCGTTTTACGACGAGTATCCTTCCCCTTGATGCGACCGACAAAACTGTCATTTGGACCTCAAGTCATCCGGAAGCTCTTAGGGTGACTAGTGGGGGATATTTAGAAGCTAGACAATTGGCCGAAGCAGTTGAAGTACGGGTTAAAACAAGTAATCATTCCTTTGGTCAGGTTTTTTATGTTAACGTTGTGCCTAAAAGTGCCCCTGTAGATTTTAGCGTTGAATTGGCCCAGTCACAAATTGAGGTTGGACAAAGTACACGGCTCGTGATTAATTTAACTGAACAAGAAAAACGGGAGTATAACCCCTCGTTGTTAGACTATTACTCGAGTCAAGAAAGTGTAGCCACAATCAATCAGTTTGGTGTGATTAATGCGCTGGCGCCAGGGACAACACAGCTCACTGTTTCTGGACACTCGCAAAGTTATGAATTAATTGTGACGGCAAGTAGTGAGGCTATTATCAAACCCACCTCAATCACACTAACAGGTCCCGATAGTGCCTATGTCTATGGTTACACACCATTGACCTATACTTTTGATCGCGAGGATGTGTCAGACAAAACTGTGACCTTCGTTTCTAGTAATGAAGCAATTGCAACGATTGACGAACAAGGTGTCGTTTATGGCACCAAAGTTAGTGGGCTTGTTACTATTCGTGTTTACGCTAACGCTGATTTTGAAGTCTATGATGATTTAACGCTCAATATGCTCGATGTTTTACCAACAAATCTGAGTCTTTCTATCAGCAAAAATGAGCTTAATGCTGGCACTAAGGCGACCATCTTTCCAACTTTAACCCATGATTTAGCCGACCAATCCTTACCGGTGACCAATCAAGAAGTGGTTTATCGCTCTAGCGATGAAGCGATTGCGACTGTCGTCTCAATCAATGGCCAGGGTATTGTTCTAGGTATTAAACGTGGGAGTGTGACAATCACGGCCAATAGTGTCGCTAACCCTGAAGTTGGTGCTCAAATTGTTTTAACCATCATTCCACTAGAAGTCATTAATGATGATAATGTGGTCGCTTTTGGCGCATATCTAAGAAAGGCAGTTGGTCACTTTACGCTCTTCTTTATCAATGGGATACTAGGGGGACTCACTTTTTATTACTTTTTGGCGAGAAAACCACTCCTTATTCGATTGACACTGGCACTAATTCCTGGTGTTTTCTTTGCGGGACTATCTGAGTTTATCCAACTATTCGTCCCTGACCGAGGTGCCACACTTTTTGATGTTATGATTGATAGTCTTGGTTATCTTTTTGCGGTTCTCATCATTTATCTATGGTTTATTTTAAGAAATCGATTAAGAATAAAAAAAGACATCAAGCCACAGCCTGATGTCGATGAGATTAACGTTTGAATTGAGGGTCATATTGTAATTGATATAGATTATAGTAGAGACCCTTTTTTCTTAATAAGTTTTGATGATTACCCATTTCTTTAATCTCGCCCTTATGCATGACAATGATTTTATCACTATGCTGAATGGTCGAGAGTCGATGGGCGACGATAAGCATCGTGGAGATGTTCATCATTTTCTCTAGCGACTCTTGAATAATTGCTTCTGTTTCCGAGTCGATATTAGCGGTGGCTTCATCAAGAATCATCAGTGATGGTTGATAGACAACCGCACGGGCAAAGGAAATCAATTGCCGTTCGCCACTTGAGAAGTTGTTACCGCGTTCACGGACGACATGATCAAGGCCTTCTGGCAACTTGCTTAGGACATGGTCGAGCCCAACATAAGTTGATGCACGAGCGATATCTTCATCGCTTATCCGTTCATCTTTGAGCGTGACATTGTCTCTAATCGTTCCTGAGAAAAGGAAAACATCTTGGAGCATTTGGCCAATAAAGCGCCGAAGTGAAGCCCGTTTAATCGTTTTAATGTCGATGCCATCAATGAGAATTTGCCCCTTTTGAATATCGTAGTTACGAACGATTAGTTGGAGAATCGTTGTCTTACCACTGCCAGTTGCGCCAACAAAGGCGACAGTTTCATTGGGCTCAACTTTGAAAGAAACATCCTTTAATACCCATTCATCGTTAATGTATTGAAACCAGACATTTTTAAATTCAATGGCCCCCGCAAAATGGGTGAGCTCAATGGCATTTTCATCATCTTCAATACTGGGTCGTGTGTCGAGAACATCAAATATTTTTTCGGCGCTAGCAAAGCCATTTTGCAAGGCGTTGAATTGTTCGGCAATTTGTTGGATGGGTTCGAAGAACTGACCAACATAGACATAAAATGAAACAAATAGACCGACCGAAATTGCCCCACTAAAGATGGAGCTAACACCAAAATAGACGGAGAGGAGTGTTGCGACCATCGCGAAGAAGAAGATGGTTGGTCGGTAAATACCAAAAACGTTGATTTCACGAATGTAACTCTTACGTAAATTTTTATTGATGCGATTAAACTCAGCAATTTTTTTGTCTTCTTGATTGAACACTTGGGTGATACGCATACCTGAAAGGTTTTCAGAGAGGAAGGCGTTAACTTCGCTCACATTATTGCGTACACTCCGATAGGCTGCCCGTGAATAACGACGGAAAAGATAAGAGGCGAGCAGAATAAAGGGAACAGTCGCCATCGTGACGAGCGCCATCAGGGGATTGATACTAAAGAGTATAACCGCGACAATGACCATCATCAGCAAGTTACGAATCAGATTAACAATCGTTTCTGTAAACATCATGCTGATGTTATTAGGATCATTTGTTGCTCTTGTGACAAGTTTACCAACAGGCAATTCATTGATTTGCCCAATCGACAGTGACTCAATATGATCAAAGACTTCAAGTCGCATATCATGTGTGATTTTTTGGCCAATATCTTGGAGCGATTTATTAAGAATATAACCTAGAACAATTGATACGGCTGTGACGAGAAGAAGAATACCCGCACCAATAGCAATAATGATCATCTTCTCATTGAGACTAAAGCGGCCAGGGAAGAGCTCGTCGGACATCAAATCAATGGCAAAGCCACTGGCAAGTGGGAGGACCATATTTGTAAAAGTCGTAACGATCATCAACAAAAAGGCGACGATGAATCGTTTTGTGTAAGGTTTTAGATACTTAAGGAGGCGGAAAATAAGACTGTAATCTTGGGTTGAGATATGTTGTTCTGTAAAATCACGCATGATCACTAACCTCCCCCACTAATGCTTCTAATTCTTGGCGTTTGACCATATCTTGGTAGACGCTATTGCTAGCGAGTAATTCTTCATGACTGCCAAAACCAATTAGTCGTCCTTCTTCAAGTAGAATAATTTTATCAAGTTTTTTAACCGTCGAGATGCGGTGGGCAATCATTAAGGTTGTTTTCCCAGTTCGCACTTTACGTAAGTTAGAGATAATGGCTTCTTCCGTCTTGGTGTCTACGGCAGAAACGGAGTCATCAAGAATGAGAATTTTTGGATCTTTTGCCAAGGCGCGGGCAATAGATATTCTTTGTTTTTGTCCGCCAGAAACCGTCACCCCACGTTCACCGAGCAGTGTTTGATATTGGTGTTTGAATTCGATGACGTTTTCGTGAATATCAGCAAGTTTAGCAACCTCAATAAGTCGATCCTGTTCAATGCTCTCAAAGGCAAAACCGATATTGTTTTCAATGGTATCCGAGTACAAGAAATTATCTTGAGGGACATAGCCCATGTGCGCTCTTAATGTTTTAATTGAAAGTGAAGCGATGTCATACTCACCAAAATAGAGCATGCCCTCCTCAGTGTTATAGACATGAAGTAGTAGCTCAACAAGTGTAGATTTGCCACTACCAGTCCGACCTAAAATCCCGACCATTTCACCCGCTTTAATATCAAAGTTCAGTTCTTGGAGGATTGGCGTATCACTATCAGGATATGTAAACGTTAGATTGACCGCTCGAATGGAGCCGTCGAGTTGGACATCCTTTAGGGCATCTTTATGTTCAACCACAAGCGCTTTTGATTCTAAAAATTCATAAATACGTTTAGCGCTAGCTTGTGCTTGGCCATTGAGATTAAGAAACATTGAAATAGCAAAAACAGGCCAAAGAAGTGAGAAGAAGTAACTAATATATTCTGTTAACTGACCACTCGTTAAATCGCCATAGCCAATTAGAATCGCACCATAGGCGATAATTGCCAAAATAACGAGACTGATGAGGGCGTCAATTATGACGTTGATGACGATGACATATTTCATAAAGTCCATCGATTTATTGTAGACATCTTGAGATTTTTTCTTAAAACCTAATGATTCAGCGGCTTCACGCACATAAGCTTTAATGACGGTAATCCCTGTGAATGACTCTTGAGCAAAATCACTCGTATGCTCAAATGCTTCTTGACGAATTTTCGATTTAAGCTCAATCTTTTTACTAAGAAAAAAGACAAGGACGCCCATCAGTCCAATGGGAATGAGGGCATAGCCGGTCATGATTGGGTTGAGACTAAACATTCTAATCAGAACGAAAGCGCCAAGAAATAGGCCGTCGACAATCATTAAAGTGCCGCGGCCAAATAGTTCACGAACCGCATTGAGATCATTAATGAAGTAACTCATGAGCCCACCGATTTTTTGATTGGTATAGTAGGCTTGGTCTAAGCGAGTAGCATGAAAAAACATTTCTCTTCTGACATCCGTTTCAATTCTTCTCCCTGTTCCAAATAAGAGGAAGCGCCATAAGAACCGCCCCACTGTCATGATCAAAACAATGATGAGGAGATAAAGTAGTTCACGTTCAATTTGTCCAATTGCGGTAATCTCTCCCTTATCAACCCCATCAATAATGCCACCAATGACACGGGGGATTTCTAGTTGGAGATAGTCAATACCAGCCAGGATTAAAATACCAGGCAGAAATGCCCAGAGATAGATGAGATAATATTGTCGGAAATGTTTGAGTAAAATCATAATTAAAACCTTCGATAGTTATTGTACTACAAACTAAATAAGTTATGAGCGAAATAACCGATTAGTTGTGCAAATTCTTTTATTAAATAAAAGACTCACCAATTCAGTGAGTCTAGTTAATCTTCTCTAACGCCTTGAACGCGAGAGTAAAATGAAGTAAAC
>DATESM010000032.1:0-2326 GCA_035270805.1 Bacilli bacterium | reverse complement strand
CACGACAAATATCTTCGATTTTTTGATTTTCATCGAGATATTGTTTAACCATGATTAATCTGTCTAACATTGTCCATTTCATAAGAAAAACCCCCTTATATCTTAACCTATTAAGGTCCAAGATTTGGGGGTAATTTCATCAATATGGTGCCTCCGGCCGGACTCGAACCGGCACAGTATCGCTACTAATGGATTTTGAGTCCATCGCGTCTACCAATTTCACCACGGAGGCATCTAGTAATGGCGCGCTTGACACGATTCGAACGTGCGACCCCAACCTTCGGAGGGTTGTACTCTATCCAACTGAGCTACAAGCGCATGTAGTTATGATACTTAAAAAGTCGATAAAAGTAAACTGATTTAGGCTCTAACTTCGCGACTTTTAAGTATCAATCTTAATCAAGAAAAACACTGAGTTTACTTAGAATTTTACTTAAATAGAATTCGTCAGTTTTATCAAAGTTTGCGTAACGGTATGAATCAATATCTAAAACACCAATCACTTCTTGGTTCTTGTTTAAAAGCGGGAGGACTATTTCGCTATTGGAGCCACTATCGCAGGCAATATGATCAACAAAGGCATGAACATCTTCAACAATGACTGGACGATTTGTCCGGTAGGATTTGCCGCATACCCCACGATTAAAAGCAATCGTCTCACAAGCAACTTTTCCTTGGAAAGGACCTAGGTAGAGCTCCTTATCATTTTTATAATAGAAGCCAACCCACGAGAAAGTCGGGAATGCTTCTTTTAACATCGCGGTGAGATTGGCCATCATCGATAAGCCAGGAAGCGAATCACTAAGCAAACCATCTAACATTAATAAGACATCTTGATAGACCTTGTTCTTATTGAGTTTTTTATCTTTTGGATCAATTTGCTCAAGATTAATGTGGCAGTAGCCATCAGGATTTTTAGCTAAATAATCTTGATGATAATCTTCGGCTAGATAAAAGTTATCAAGTGGGACAACTTCAAGTGCAATCTTCTCGCTATGGCGCGTTTGTTCTTGTTTGATTTTGACGAGGGCTAGTTCTTGCTCGGCTTCATTTTGATAGTAAATACCACTACGGTATTGACTGCCATAATCGCCTCCTTGATGATCAACAGCGGTCACATCAATAATTCTAAAAAGATAATCAAATATTTTTCCTAAAGTAACGACACTATCGTCATAGGTAATCTCAACTGCTTCGACCGCCCCTGTTTTTTGGGCTTTAACTTCCATATAGCCGGGACGCTTAACGAGTGAATTAGCATAGCCACTAACGACATCAATCACGCCATCAAGTTGTTTGAAAAAGGCTTCAATTCCCCAAAAACATCCACCGGCTAAGACGATTTTATTAATCATTGTTTTGACCTCCATATGACCTTACTTGTGAAGACTAACTGCGCTTCTTTATAGCCAACTATGTAGACTTCATCTTCTTTAGCTAGTTTAACGAGTTGAATGACATCACCAAGTCGACACTCACTATGATAATAGATAAAGAAACGTTTGATACTATTTTTGCTTTTAATATCTAGAGCATTATAGACGAGTTCAGCATAACGTGCATTATTAAAATGAAGATTGTGATCAATATCACTCTGTCTCACGCTGTAGGAAAGGACAATATCTTCACTTAGAGGGACGTTGATGAGTGAGGGGAAGTCTTCTTTAAATAGTTGTCGATCGATAAAGTCGGCTAGAGGGTAATGATAGACACTACTTGGTTGCATGCGTCGATGTTTCTCATCAATGATTAACCAGCGACTACGGGCAATAACACAGGTTTCACCCGCTTCATCTTTTAGTTCATACATGCGGTCAAAATAAAAGCGTGTGGGGACTAGGGGCCATGTCGTTATCGCTACATCATGACCAAAAGGTGTCTCTTTGATAATCTCGACTTCATTGCGCACAATCACCCAATAATAGCCTAGCGCTAGCATATCATCATAGCCGGCTGAAAGTTGATAAGCATGACGGCCCGCGGCATCTTGAAATAAATCAAGCAACCCCATTGGTGTCAGGTCATCATACCGGTCCAAGTAATTGGTGGTAATCGTGTAAGTTTTATTAAATATGTGATTCATAGTCATCTCCTAGAGTAATGGGGCAAAGAAACGGAAGAGATAGCCAGTGATTAATATCGACCGTCTGATCTTCTTTCTTTCCTGCTCATCAATCAGCTTTGATTTTCGGAATGCTTTGAGTAAATCTTTTCTTATGTCTATTGCAACACTCGTATCATAGGCAAAGATTGCATTTTCATAGCTGAGGTAGGAACTACGATAATCTAGATTAATTGAGCCTAGAGAAAACACACAGTCATCACT
>DATESM010000031.1:0-11610 GCA_035270805.1 Bacilli bacterium | reverse complement strand
ATATATAGGTATGTTCCATTACCGCTGACGCATGTTTGTAGGATAGGGCTTGAGAGTCTGCCCTATCCCAATCAAATGCATCATCGTCAGCACTACCTTTCTTCACAAAAAAAATCAAAAATGTTTGAGCATGACCGTGACGGCTATACAAATGCCAAACGTGACTTTATTCTTGATATAACAAAAAAGGCCAAAGAAATCTATCAAAACCGATATGAGTAAATGCGTTTCTAAAAGAAATCAACATTCGTTTTTTTGATTTTCGCCCTAACAAAATTAAAAATGAGTGTACGTCAGTAATTAGCGAATATGTTTTTGAAAAATAAGTGATTATATGGACGAGAAAAGCTGATATGAAATAATTTTTATATTTATATGTATATTTTCTAATTTATGCTACACTCTACTAGGTCTTAAAAAGATGATTAAATACGGAGACCTTAAAAGTTACATAACGCCTGTCGACCACACGACAGTTTGACATCTCAATAGATTAATGTCTCTTAGTTAGTTGAATTCAAAATAGCGCTGTCTAGCTTTAATTACCAGCGCTTTTTTTGTTGGTTTCATCCCCTGAATAAAATTCAAGAGAAAAGAGAAAACATGACATTTCAACAACTAGACATCATTGCCCCAATTTTAGCGGCAATTGATCAACAAGGATACGAAAATCCTTCCCCTATTCAAACCGAGGCCTTACCGATTATTTTAGAAGGCCACGACTTATTAGCCTCAGCCCAAACAGGCACAGGCAAAACAGCAGCATTTGCTATTCCTATTATCCAACTTTTGGCTAATAGCAAGAGTGAAAAAGAAGAAAGCCGTAAGATTAAAGCCCTCGTCTTATCTCCTACGAGAGAATTAGCAGAGCAAATCAAAGAAAGCTTTAAAACTTACGCTGGTAAACTCAATATTAAAACAGGCGCCATTTATGGTGGTGCTTCCCAACGTGGTCAAGAAATTATGCTCAAAAAGGGGATTGATGTTCTTGTCGCGACTCCAGGCAGACTGATTGACTTAATGAAGCAAAGAGTGGTTTCCCTCAGTGACGTTAAATACTTCGTCCTCGATGAAGCTGATACCTTACTTGATATGGGCTTTATTAAAGACGTTAAACACATTAAAGGTTTTATTACGAAAGAAAGACAAACCTTAATGTTCTCTGCGACCGTTTCCCCTGAAGTTGCTAAACTCGCGGGTGAATTACTCGTTAACCCAAAAACACTGATTATGGCTCCACCTGAAATGATGATTGATAAGATTAATCACTCCTTGTTTTATGTTGAGAAAAAACAAAAATTTGAATTACTACTTGATCTATTAACAGATCCAAAATTAGAATCTGTCCTTGTCTTCACCCGGACCAAGCATGGGGCTAATCACCTCGTCAAGGACCTGATTGAATACGGCGTTAAAGTTGATGCCATTCACGGCAACAAATCACAAAGTGCCAGACAACAAGCATTAAATGACTTTAAAGCTAAACGGACAAGAGTGCTGATTGCAACCGATATTGCTTCACGTGGTATCGATATTGATGATCTCTCACACGTTATTAACTATGATTTGCCTGAAAGCGCTGAAACCTATGTTCACCGGATTGGTCGGACAGGGAGAAGAGGATTAAAGGGTGAAGCCTTTACCTTCTGTAGTAATGGGGAAAGAGCGCTTCTAAGAGCGGTCGAAAAACATACAGGCCTCAAACTCACCGTTCTTGATCTTAAACCAGTTAGTGAAGATAGCAAATTCAAACGTGTTGTCGTTGCTGAAAGCCAAGATAAGAGCAGAGTAGAAACAACCTCACGGCCAGAAAGACCAAGTAACCGTCGTTATGTTGGTGAACCTGAAACCGGGAAATATAAAGCAAAAGTCGAGAAAAAAGGCAATAGAAGAGAATTAGTGGACACGGCGCCCGCTAACTTCGGCAAGCGTAAAAAAGATGTGACAAACAAGAAAAAAGTATTCCAAAACATCTCTGAATCGGCGTTTGAAGATTCAGAAAAAACCGAAGTCAAAGAACAAAGACGTCAACGGATTGAAAAGGCAACTGAAGAAGGCGCAACCAGAAGTTATGCTAAGAAAACAGAAGGTCGTGCTTATAACAAGGGTGGCTATGAAGGTCGCTCACGTACAACTGAAGGTGGGCAAAGACGCTCTTATGATCGTCCGCGCACCACTGAAGAAGGTGAAAAACGTAGTTACAACAAGACTGGTTACCAAGGTCGGAGAAGTGAAGGCGGAGAAGGCGGCGAAAAACGTCCTTATTCACGCCCACGGACTGAACAAGGTAGTGAAAAACGTAGTTACAATAAGACTGGCTATCAAGGTCGGAGAACTGAAGGAGCTGAAGGTGGCGAGAAACGTCCTTATAGTCGCCCTCGCTCAACCGAAGGCGGAGAGAAACGTCCTTACAGTCGTCCTCGGTCAACCGAAGGTGGCGAAAAACGTTCTTATAACAAGACTGGCTACCAAGGCAGAAGAGCGGAAGGTGAAGGTGAAAAACGTTCATACTCACGTCCAGCTGGTGAAAGAAGCAATGAAGGCTATAAAGGCAAGAAGAGCTTTGGCCGTCCTAACACATACAAGAGTGGTAGTGCCTCACCAAAAACCCCATTTGTCGAATTTGGCGATGGTTCTTCTAAACCAAAACCAAGAACATACCGTGGTAAGCAAAATGACTTTGGTGCCCCTAAGTCAGGTGGCAGTGAAGAAAAGCGCTCCTATGCTCGCCCACGGACAAGTCAAGGTGGCGAAAAGAAGAGTTATAGCAAGAGTGGCTTTGGCCGTTCAAACTCATCACGTCCTCGGACCGGAATGGGTCGCCCACGTAGTGGCAGCCGCGCCGATTAATTAACAATCATAAAATAACTTCCTCATATTTAGTCAAATCAGATAATGATACACTAAAAAGAGGAAGTTTTTATTATGAGTCAATTGACAATTACGCCAATTCTCATCGAAAAAGAAGTTGATCGCCATAGTTATCTTATGACCTATGGACTTCATCATGTCCTCCCTGATCCAGGCGCACACTATCATAGTGATGCTTTGCTGGGGCAGGTACAGTCCATTATCGCCATTGACCAGATTGAATATATTATCTTGCAATCAAATGATTTTTTAAATATTTCTTCACTTGATGCCATCATAAAAGCAGGCTTTAAAGGGACGCTCATCGTCAATGAAGCCAGCCTTTCCTTTATACGCAAAAGTGTCAGGGTCGCTTTTAAAACGATTCAAGAACTAGACAACCTCCTCATGCTTGATGATACCCGGCCCTATATTGCAATGGGCGGCAACATTTATCCTGCTAACGGTTTTAAGTTTGATCGCGGCGAAGTCATTCATCGTAGCATTCCTAAGGGTCTTGTTCCCCGCTTACAAACAATTGAATATTTACGGGCCTTTACCAGTGGTCGTATTGGTTGGAGTCAAGCTCGAAGTTTAATGATTATCTCTGGCGCTTTTGGTCTATTTAACAAGCGAGCCCTCATTGAAACACGCGGATATTTAACCTCATCTGGCCAATTTAAAAAAGACTCAGTCGGCGAAGATATGGAACTCGTTGTTCGTCTCACTAGAGAGTATTTAGAAAAGAAGAAAGAGTATCGCGTCACCTACGTCTCTAATGCCTATTGTTATACAGAACTGCCCAGTGAAGCTAAGACGCTATAAAAGCAGAGAAATCGCTGGCAACAAGGCCTTGTTGATATTCTCTCCTTCCACCGAAAAATCATCTTTAACCCTCGCTTTAAACAAATTGGTATGCTTGGAGCACCCTACTTTTTATCTTTGAATTTCTTGGACCTATGCTTGAAGCTTTTGGTTTAGTCATGCTTTTAGTGGCAACCTTCCTTGGGCTCCTTAATCTAGAAATATTACTGGCGATGTTTACGGTCTCGATTGCGTTTGGTGTTGTCATTTCCCTCTCCTCCCTCTTCATGTCTGAACAGGATATTTTAATGATGTCAAAACGCGATACCACTATCCTCATTCTCTATGCGATAGTTGAAAACTTTGGCTATAGACAATTGATTAGTATTCACCGCGTAAAATCTACATTTAGTGCCTTAAAGGAAAGTGGACAATGGGGCTCACAAGTCCGGAAGGGTTTTGCAAAATAACTAGCGTATATTCTCACACTTTTGGTCGAGATTTTTTTACCCGCTCCGGGGTTTTAGACCTTGACTATACGCGTATACGGGAGTATACTTAACCCGTGTTAGCCCAACAAGATTGGTTTCTTTTTTTATAAAAAAGAAATATGATAAAGGGTGAAGGGAGCTTCATATATGGATGAATTAGTCGATAAAATCATTACGCTTGATAAAGAAGGTCAAGCCCGTATTAATGCACTTGAAAAAGAAAAACAAGAACTTTCAAGCTATATCAAGATGATGAGAGAGAAGCTTGGCACCAAATATAAGGGTGAAAGTAAAGAAGCGATTGAAAAGATTGAACTCTCACTCAAAAGCGACTATGAACTTCGCGTTGAAAAAATCTTGTCAGACACCAAAGATAAGGAAGCTAACATTACCTCTTTTTATGAAAAACAAAAGGAAGTTTGGCTCAAGCAATTACTTGAGTTTTGCCTTAACGATTAAGGATTAACTTATGGCATTCGTTGATAACGCCCTCATTACAAAAATTAAAACACTTCATGCCCATGATTTACAGGCTGAAGATTATAGTGAACTCTTAAAAAAGAGAACGATTTTTGATGTGGCGGTTTATCTCAAAAAACATGATGCCTATAAAGATATTCTCACCAACGTCCCAGAAGGGAGTCTTAACCGTTCGCGACTTGAAGGATTAATCAGACGGCAAAAGTTTAACCAAACGATTAAGCTCGTTAAATTTTTAACGCTGAAGGACAAGTCATTTTATTCAATTAGTCTTATTCATATGGAGCATGAAGTCATTTTAGCGATGATTAGAAGTTTTATTTCGAGCGATGAATATGACGTCGTTGAACAAATTCCTTACTACTTTGATCGTTATAGCAAGATTGATTTTGTCGCTTTGACAAAAACGGACAATATGGAACAACTGATCAAAGCTCTTGAAGGGACCCGTTATGCTAAAATGCTCAAAAACTATGGGCGGCTCAAAAACGAAGAACTCCGTTACTATGAATTCGAATCACTATTTGAAAGTGACTACTATGAATACGCCTTCAAGCAAATTAAGGCTAATTACCGTGGTAAGTTAGAGAAGAATTTAGAAAACGCCTTTAAATCACGGATTGAAATGGAAAACATGATTAAAGTTTACCGGCTCAAGAAGTTTTATGGGGTTGAGGATGAGGACATCAAGGCGATTCTCATTCCTTCAACACGGATTATTGAAAAAAAGTTAGATGAAATTATTGCGATTAAAGATCCTGGCGATATCCTTAAAGCCATTGTGGCTTCTGGCATTGGCCCCTACGCTGATGACAAGGATCAAATCTACTTAGAATATTTCAATGATCATCTCCGTTTCCATATTGCTAAGAAGTTTATGTACTATTCAAGTCACGCGCCCGCTGTTTTCCTCGCCTATACGTTCTTTAGCGAACTAGAGGTCGAAAACCTAACGCATATTATTGAAGGTATTCGTTATCAAATTGATGAACAAGAAATTCGTCAAATGCTTGTATTTTAGAGAGGTAAATAAAGATGATAAGTAAATTAAAACTCGTGAATCTAACCACACCCGAAGAAAACCTGGACAAGTTACTCAATAACTTTGTTACTTTTTCTGGTTTCCACGCTGTTGATCCCAACAAGATTGTCTCAACAGTTCATGGGGCCAAAGCCTACGAAGGTGTCAATCCTTGTGAACCACTAATCAATGAATTGCATGAGATTGAAAAACTCGTTGATCTCAAATTTGAGACCAAGAAAATTGTTTGTTTTACCTCTAATATTGATGAAATTCAAGCATTCATCGAAGATTCACACAAGAAAATTACCGTTAAGTATAACGAAATCAAGAAAATTGAAGACGAAATTAAAACCTATCAAGAAGCGCTCTTCCAAGTGCGCAATATTGAAAACATGAAAACACCATTTGAAGATTTATTTAAAGCCCGCTTTGTCGCTCTCCGCTTTGGTAAGCTCCCACTTGATGTTGCCGACCGTCTGCGCTTTTATGAACAAAAGCCCTTCATCTTCCTTCCCTTCGCTGAACGGGATGGTGTGATTTGGTGTTTATATATGACAACGAATGAATATAAAACTGAAATCGATAACATCTTTACATCGATGTTCTTTGAACGGATTCACATCCCTGATTTTGTCTATGGGACACCGGATAACGCAAGTGCAGCCCTCCAAGAAGAAATTAATCGCCTGCGCGCAGACATTGAACGTCTCAAAGTTGAACTCCATGACTTTGCTAAAACGAGTGAAGGTCGCTTTGATGAAACAATGGGTGAACTCAAGTTCTTATCGGATATTTATAAAGCTAGAGCCCATGCTGTTCGTTTGGGTGAACGGGTCACACTGACTGGGTTTATTGAACAAAAAAAGGTGAAAAACTTTGAAAATCATTTTAAAGGTATGCCCCATGTTGAAATTCAAATCCAAGATGCGGAAGCGGATAAACGCTTCTCTCCACCAACCAAGTTAACGAATAACTGGCTGACTCGCCCCTTCCAATTCTTTGTTGAGATGTATGGGGTGCCTTCCTATCATGACGTTGATCCTACGCTGATGGTTGCTCTGACCTATTCCCTCTTATTTGGCATTATGTTTGGGGATTTAGGGCAAGGCTTACTCCTGTCACTGATTGGTCTATTGATGACTAGATTTACGAAAAATGCCCTTGCGCCTATTATGACGCGGATTGGTCTCTTCTCGGCTTTCTTTGGGGTCGTGTATGGCGAGACCTTTGGTCAAACTGCCTTCCTAAAACCGTTCTACCATTGGCTGAGCGAACTATTTGGACGCGAGATTCATCCTATCCATGCGATGGATAACTCGATGACGATGAATCTGCTCCTGGCGACAGTTGGACTTGGGGCGGCTATTATCTTGACCGCAATTATTATTAATACTGTTGCTAAGTTTAAGACGAAGAACTATGCGGCGGCTCTCTTCTCCTCTAATGGTCTTAGTGGTCTCTTTCTCTATGGCTTTATTCTCACTGGTATTGTCTTACAAATGCTATTAGGCATTCCCGGTGTCTTTAACCCCGTGACGATTATTCTCTTTATTGTGATTCCCATTATTCTGATTTTCTTTAAGGAACCGCTCGAGAGAAAAATGCACCATCATAAAATGTTTCCTGATGGCGTCGGCGGCTTTATTATTGAAGGTTTCTTCGAATTATTCGAAGTAGTCTTATCCTACGTGACGAATACACTATCATTCTTACGGGTCGGGGGATTTGTCCTCTCGCATGCTGGGATGATGCTGGTCGTTGCAACTCTGATGAATATGACGAGTGGGGCTGGATCAATCTTAGTGATGATTCTTGGTAACCTCTTCGTCATGGGCTTAGAGGGTCTTATTGTTGGTATTCAAGTCTTACGGCTCGAATTTTATGAAATGTTCTCCCGCTATTTTGAAGGCGATGGAAACATCTTTAATCCACTATTTTAAGGAGGTATTTAAAATGAAAGAATGGATTATCTTTGGTCTCGTATTAGTCGGTTTAGTCCTGATCTCTTTGCCACTTGTTAAAGTGTTTAAGGGTCAAGCAACTGCCCTAAAGGCAAAAAATCGTGTTGTTTTACACATTGGCTTATTTTTTGCACTGATTATTGGGACAGTCTTAGTGGCTCCTAGTGTATTAGGGGCAGAAGTTGGCGCTGATTCACCAATCACTGGTGAAATTTACGCCCAAGCCGCTGCATTTGGTTATATTGGTGCGGCTATCTCAACCGGGGCCTCTGCCCTTGGCGCGGGTATTGCCGTTGCCGCGGCTGCACCTGCTGCGATTGGTGCTATTTCTGAAAATCCTAAAAACTTAGGTAAATCACTGATTTTCGTTGCCCTTGGTGAAGGGGTTGCGATTTATGGTCTATTAATTTCAATCTTAATCTTAAACAATATCCCAATTATTGCTTAGTGAGGACGAGCGTGTGAAAAAGTTTTATTGTCTTAGCGATAACGTTGATACCCTTGTAGGCATGCGCCTTGTGGGTATTGAAGGAGAAGTCATTCACGACCGTGATGTCTTTTTAGCCCGGCTTGAACAAGTCGTGGTTGATGAGTCAGTTGCGATTGTACTGATTACTACTAATCTTATTGACCTTGCTCCTAATGTCGTTTCTGAATTAAAACTTCGTGACACCAATAGTCTGATTGTTGAAATTCCTGATCGCCATGGTCATTCCAAAATTGGCGAGAAGATCGACGCTTATGTGAGTAAAGCCGTCGGTGTTAATTTGAAAGAGGATCCAGATGAATTATCAAAATAGAGATGATCTTTATTTGTATTTCAAGAAAATCATTGATGGGGAAGTTGAAAAACTTGCTGATCAGTTGCAAAAAGATGTTGATGCCTTGAAATATGAAGCCCAAGTATCAATCGAAGAAGAACTAAAAGAAGAACAAGACAATGTCATCGAAGTGGCAAAAGTCGAGCTCGAACGCGAGTATCATTTTAAGCTCGCTACATTACAGCGGGAAAAAGATTTACAAGTGATGCGTGAACGACGCGAACTGCTCAATCAACTCTTTGCTAGGCTCGAAGGCGAACTGCTCAAGTTTAGAGAAGAAAAAGCCTACGCTACTTGGATAGCAAGTCGCGTCAAAAAATATAAACTTGATGACTGTAATCTCATTCAAGTTGATGCCCATGATGAGGCGGTTGTTAAGGTTTTAAATAACCCAAACATTGAACGTGTCGAGGGTGTCATTGGTGGCTTTATTGCCTACACTAAAGATGGCAAAAACGTGATTGACGAATCATTTAAAAATCGTATCAATGAAGCCAAGAAGTGGTTTTATGATCACGCTAAGTGGTTTAGCGATGGGGAGGTTAAGTAGATGAAAAATTTAATTTATGCGATTAACGGCCCTGTTGTTAAAGTGCGGGACACCGAGTCTTTTTCAATGTTAGAAAAAGTCTATGTCGGTCCACGGCGATTGATGGGCGAAGTGATTGCGATTTCTAAAGTCGAAACAATCATCCAAGTTTATGAATCAACGTCCGGCCTTAAACGTGGCGACGAAGTGGTTGGATCCTCAACACTCGTTTCTGTCACACTTGGTCCTGGCATTATTGGTCATATTTTTGATGGTATTCAACGCCCGCTTAAAACGATTAGTGAACGCGAAGGGATTTTCATCTCAGCCGGTTCACAAGTTTCTTCGCTCAACGAAGATAAAAAATGGGCCGTTAAAGTTAGCGTTAAAAAAGATGATAAAGTCGATGCTGGTCACATCATTGCGCTCGTCGAAGAAACAAGCGCTATTACGCATAAAGTCATGATTCCTCCTCACATTAAGGGGATTGTCGTTGACGTTAAGCCTGATGGGAACTACACCACGAAAGATGTGATTGCCGTTGTCAGAGATAAATATAATGTCGAGCACAAAATTACACTCAGTCAAGAATGGCCAATTAAAATTGCCCGTCCAACTAAAGAGCATCTCCCGCTTGAGATTCCTCTGATTACCGGACAGCGGATTATTGATACAGTCTTCCCCCTTGCAAAAGGTGGGGCCGCCGCTATTCCTGGTGGTTTTGGCGCGGGTAAAACAATGATGCAACACCAATTAGCCAAATGGTGTGATGCCGATATTATTGTTTATGTTGGCTGTGGCGAACGCGGTAATGAAATGACGCAAGTGCTTGAAGAATTCCAAGAACTCATTGATCCACATACTAATAAATCATTAATGGAACGGACTGTGCTTATTGCTAATACCTCCAATATGCCAGTCGCCGCCCGTGAAGCCAGTATTTATACCGGCATTACGATTGCCGAATACTACCGTGACATGGGTTACCACGTTGCCTTAATGGCGGATTCGACCTCACGGTGGGCGGAAGCACTCCGTGAAATTAGTGGTCGTTTAGAAGAAATGCCTGCCGAAGAAGGCTTCCCAGCTTATCTACCTTCACGGATTGCCCAGTTTTATGAACGTGCTGGTATGGCGCTTAATCTCAATGGCTCCCAAGGGTCAGTCTCTATTATTGGGGCAGTTTCCCCACAAGGCGCGGACTTTTCTGAACCAGTCACACAAAATACCAAACGTTTTGTCAGATGTTTTTGGGCGCTTGATAAGGGTTTAGCCTATCAACGGCATTATCCTGCGGTCAATTGGCATCTGAGTTATAGTGAATATCTCGGCGATTTAAGCCCTTGGTACAATCACCATGCTGGTCCACGTTTCTTAAAAGACCGGACACGGCTTAGAACCCTTTTAGCCCAAGAAGATAAACTGATGGAAATTGTCAGACTGATTGGTAATGATGTCTTACCTGATGATCAAAAGTTAATTTTAGAAATTGGCCGCGTCATCCGGCAAGGTTTTCTCCAACAAAGTGCCTTCCATAGTGAAGATACTTATGTCCCACTGAAGAAACAAACCGCAATGGTTGATGTTATCCTTTATCTTTACGATGAAACGGTGAAGTTTATTGCCAAAGGTAAGGCCTTAACGCTCGTGCTGAAAACGGGAATTTTTGATGAACTAGTCAAAATGAAATATACAATTACAAATGATGATAGTGAAAGCTTTGACCGCTTAAAAGAACATATCTTTGAAGCGATTAACGCCATCGAGTAAGGAGGAATTATGGCAATACAATATATTGGTCTTTCCGCAATTACGGGCCCACTTGTCTTTCTAGAAGGCGTCAGTGGCGTTGGTTTTGAAGAAGTTGTTGAACTCCGGCTTAAAAACGGTGAGACAAGAAATGGTCGTGTAATCGAAATTGAAGGCGATAAAGTCGCGATTCAAGTATTTGAAGGCACGCAAGGGATTGGCTTAAATGAAGTCAAAGTCGAGTTTGTTGGTAAACCTTTAGAAATTGGTCTTTCTAAAGAAGTATTAGGTCGCATCTTTAACGGATCGGGTAAGGCCATTGATGGACTTGGACCTGTTTTTGCTAGTACCAAAAAAGATGTTAATGGCGAACCACTTAACCCAGTTATGCGTGTTTATCCTCGTAACTATATCCAAACTGGTATCTCCTCAATTGACGTGTTAACGACCCTCATTAGAGGGCAAAAACTGCCGATTTTTACCGGCACAGGTCTCCCACATAATGAACTAGCCGTGCAAATTGTCCGCCAAGCTAAAATCGCCGACGGCAATGAAAAGTTTTGTGTGGTCTTCGCGGCGATGGGGGTCAAGCATGATGTGGCCCATTACTTCCAACAAGCCTTCGAAGATGCTCATGTCATGGACCGTGTTGTGATGTTTACTAACCTCGCTAATGATCCAATCATTGAACGGCTATTAACGCCGCGTGCGGCTTTAACAACCGCTGAATACTTAGCCTACGAACTTGATTACAATGTCCTTGTTGTCTTAACCGACATGACAGCGTATTGTGAAGCGCTTCGTGAATTCTCATCCTCAATGGGCGAGATTCCTGGTCGTAAAGGCTATCCTGGCTATTTATATAGTGAACTCGCTAGTCTTTATGAACGCGCGGGAATGG
>DATESM010000030.1:0-5640 GCA_035270805.1 Bacilli bacterium | reverse complement strand
CTCTATAATAAGGGAGACCTTTCTGTGAACGAACTATTAAATTATGTTCTAATTCCAAATAGTTCTATGACATATGTCGTGAGTTCCCTGACAAAGAAGGGCTACATCGAAGACTATCTAAAACCAACAGATCAAAGAATTAAATGTTTAAAAATAAGTGCAGTTGGCCGTGTAGTCTTTACCCGGGCTTATGAGAAGCACTACGCGCACATTCGCAAACAATTTGATGTACTGACGAGCGAAGAGGAAGCACAACTTGTTACCCTACTCAAAAAATTAGGTCACTCACTAGAAGGGAGTATTTAATGTATTACATTCATAAAAAAGGCAGCAATAATCGCTTACTTATTCTTTTTCACGGTACAGGTGGTGATGCTAAGGAGATGATAGGTCTAGGCCAACAACTTGACAGTGAAGCAAGCCTATTAGCGATTGAGGGAGACGTCAAGCAGTGGCGGATGAATCGCTACTTTATTAGACATGATGATGGTAGTTTTGATCTTGACAATTTAAGAGACCAAACAAAAAAAGTGTATGACCTCACACTTGAACTGATTAAAGCGTATGGTCATGAACAAAAAGAGATGACGCTTGTTGGGTATTCTAATGGCGCTAATTTGATTCAAAACATGCTTAAAACCTATTCAACAAATTTTAAATATGCCATCATGTTTCATCCTTCATTAGTTAGAGGCGATGTGGATTTTCTGCCACAAAAGGAGACGATGGTCTTCGTTACGAGTGGTGACAATGATCCCTACATTACATTAGGTGAATTTAACGAAATCGTCATGGCCCTAAAAAAACAGGATATTGCAGTTAAAACTCTCCATCATCAATATGGACACGCTTTGACTCCACAAGAATTAGATAAAGCGATAAAAATTATTCGTCACAAGTAGTTTAATTGATGCATGTTGCTAATACAAAATAGAACGGTTTATACATAAATCGTTTTTTTTGTTATCATGTATTTACTTTTATTAAGCGAGGTAACTTATGAGCAAAAAACTATCATCGATGCTTGTGATTCTTATAGTCTATCTTTTTGTCATCGCCGCTGGTGTTAGTGTCTACTTAGTGCTACCTAATAGCATTGGTCTTGTCTATCGGATTTTAATCGCCGACCTAGTTGCGACCGTCCTTGTCTGGATTATTTCACTACCACTAAAGAATGCCAGTCTTTACGACCCTTACTGGAGTGTGATTCCACCGCTAGTTGTCCTCTTATTAATGATTGAAAAGAACAACTGGAGTTTAAGTCTTGTTTTACTCCTTACCGCACTTAGTATTTGGGGCATTCGCCTGACATACAACTGGGGTAAATTATGGACTGATTTTTCTCATGTTGATTGGCGCTATAAAAATTTCCAAAAGTTGGCACCACGTTGGTATTGGTTGATTAGCTTCGCCGCTATTATGTTCTTCCCAACGCTCATTGTTTTTGCCCAACTTGTTGGCCCCGCTTTACTTGTTGAAGTGCCCTCACTCTCCTTTGGCATTTATAGTGTGATAGGAACGGGGGTTGTTATCCTGGCTGCTTTTATTCAACTTGTCGCTGATTCGCAAATGCAATCATTCAAGAAGGACCCCGTCAATAAGGGTGTTATTATGCGTGGTGGCTTATGGAAATATTCTCGTCATCCTAATTACTTAGGGGAAGTCATGGTCTGGTGGGGAACGTATTTCTTCTATTTCCAACAATTCGGATTTAACTGGATTATCGCCGCTCCGATTTTAATGACCTTGATGTTTGTCTTTATTAGCGTGCCGATGATGGAAAAGAAAATTTTAAAAACTCGGCCTGATTATCGTGATTATATTAAAGAAGCAGGGATGTTGATTCCCTTCCCTAAGCAACGATTTGCAAAGGATACTGCACAACAAGAAAAGTAGGGTTAACCCCTACTTTTTTTGTGTCATGACACCGTCGACAATCACATAGACTTTGTCGCAGTAATCAATGAGACGTTCGTCATGGGTGACCATGATGGTCGCCTTTTTTTGACGCTTAGTTTCTTGTTTTAATAACTCAATGACCGCAAAGGCGCGTTTGGTATCAAGGCTAGCGGTTGGTTCATCTGCGAAGACGACTGCGGGATTATGATATAAGGCTTTTGCAATCGCAACCCGTTGACGTTCGCCACCAGATAATTCATTTGGAAATTTCTTTTCGAGACGTTTGATATCCACGCTCTTTAGCAAATCTTCAAGCCAATCTTTGTTTGGCTTAACTTTACTAATACGGTTATGAAGCAGTAGTTGATCTCTGACATTAAGGAAGGGGATGAGATTGGATTGCTGAAGAATAAAGCCAATCTTGTTGAAGCGAACATGCGTTTTTTGCTTGTCACTTAATTGTGAGAAGGGCTTACCTTCGATAAGAACTTGGCCTGTTGTCGGACGTTGGAGTCCACCAAGAATGGTGAGGAATGTCGATTTACCAGATCCACTTGGGCCAATAATGGCAACAAGTTCACCTTCACCAGCCGAGAAGTTGGTGGGTTTAAGGGCATGGATGACTTCTTCACCATTGAGAAAGTCTTTGGTGACATTGATCATTTCAATTAATGTTTTCATAATGTTAGGCTCCAATCGCTTTCAGAGGATCAATTCGTGTCACCGTTCTTACTGAGAAGAGGCCACCGATAATTGAGAAGAGGATAAATCCGGCACTGATGAGGGCATAGAAGAGGACATTGAAGGCAAAGGGGACAAATCCACCTAGGAAGATGCCAGAAACAATGGTTAGTCCCAGACCAATAATCATACCGATAAAGACAAGAATGAGTGTTTGCCAAATCACAGATTTAGCAATGTAGGGGTTTGAAATACCTTGCGCTTTCATGACGCCAAACATGTTTATTTTTTGAACAGTCAGGACATAAATGAAGATACCAAGAACAAAGGCGACAATCATAATCAGAAAACCAATCATGAGCCCGAATGTTAAAACTTGGGCCGTGTAGCCTGGCAGTGTGTTAATAAAATCTTGAATGGCATAGTCGACAAGGATAATGTCATCAGCATTGGCTAAGTTATTGACCTGGCCTTGAATGACGATAGCGCTAAAAACTGGCGCTTCGAGCGTATTGAAGGAATAAAGTTTATAGTTATCTAAACTCGTATAGATAACGGGGGCTGTTTGATAGGTTGCTTTGCTTGTAAACCCTTGAATTACCCACGAAAGTGCTGTGCCATCTCGCTTAGCAATCAGGATAGTGTCGCCAAGTTCATAGCCGGCTTCTTGAATGGATTCATCGACGATAACACCATTATCAAGGGTGATGAGACTATATTCTTGCGGGGCGAGGAAACTATCTGTTTCAACACCAAAGACATAGATGGCTTCACGCGTATCGACCTCACTTGGTGCATCTTCAAGGCTAATAATCGCCGGGAAGAAGCCGAGTTTTGCTTTTTCTCCTTCAACTTCAACACGGTCAAACTCTTCATCGCTGAGATATGACATCATAATGTTGTCGTTGGCTTCATAGTTTAAGATAATTTGGTCAGCCTGCCATTTATTGACCGAGTCAGTATAACTACTGGCCAATCCATAAGCTAAGGAGGTTAGAAAGTAGACGAGGTAGGAGATAAGGGTGACAAGCACAATAATGAGGGCGAATTTTCCTTTTGTGCGGTTAAGTTCTTTCCATGCTAAATACATAATTATTTACCTAATCCAATCAGTTTTTCAATGTCTCTAGCAATACGTTTAGGTTTAGTCATCGGACCATAGCGCTTAATGACATTACCCTCTTGGTCGATCAAAAACTTTGTAAAGTTGAACTTAATCCTCCCTTTACCAACACCGGGTTTACGGTACTTTAGGTATGAATAGAGAATGGATTCATCATCACCATTGACCTTGATTTTAGCACCACGGAAAAAGGAAGTATTGTAAGTGGATAAACAAAACTTATTGATATCTTCTTCAGTGCCTAGGTCTTTAATAGAAAATTGGTCACAGGGAAAATCAAGAATTTCAAGACCAGCATCGTGATACTTGTTATAGAGCGTTTCTAACTTTCCATACTGAGGGGCAAAAACACATTTGGTTGACGAATTGACAATTAATAAAATTTTGCCCTTAAATTTGTCAAGTTTAACAGCGTTAAATTGGAAGTCATCGACAGTTATATCGTATAATCCCATATAGTGTCCTCCTATTGATATACAATATTTTAGCATGAGAAAATGAATACTATGAGTGAAAAGCATCAATATGAAAAAAAATTTGAAATAAATATGGAAAATGAGTTAAAAAATAGAACAATGGAATTATATCATCAAAATTTAGTTGGCTATGCCTGTCAAAATATGGATGTGGAACAGGATGTTTATCGGACCTGTCGCATCGACCGTTTTAATGATGAAATTGGCCATCAGTTAATCGCGCATAATCTCAATGTCCTAGAGGGGATGATTGACTATAACATTGCGCATGGATTAAAGATGTTTCGCATCACATCATCTCTCATACCTTTTGCGTCTAATCTTCAGGTCAACACAATTAATTGGCGCCATGATTTTTCTGCTCAACTGGCCCGTATTCGTGACAAAATAGTCACAAATCATATTCGTATCTCTGTTCACCCTGGTCAATATACAGTGCTTAATTCCTTAAACGATGCGGTGATAGAGCGAAGTATGCTTGAACTAGAATATCATGTTGATATCCTTGAAAGTTTAGGGGGGACAACAAGTAGTAAGATGATTATCCACATTGGAGGAATTTTTGGCGACAAGGCAGAAGCGATAAATCGTTTCATCAATACGTGTAACACACGGCTTAGTGAGCGGGTTAGAAGACACCTTATTATTGAAAATGATGATCGACTCTATCACGTTGAAGACGTTCTTTATATTGCCAAGCACACAGGCCTACCGATGGTGTTTGATAATTTACATAATGCCTGTAATCCTGGACCTTCCAATTGGAGTGAAAGAGAAATTCTCCGTCGTGCCTTTGCGACTTGGACCAAGGAAGATGGTCGTCCAAAAATTCATTACAGTCAACAAGATGAAAATAAGCGCGTGGGGGCACACACATACACGATTAATGCAGAAACTTTTTATCACTTTTTTCAACCCCTCCAAGACTTATCATTTGATATCATGCTTGAAGTCAAAGATAAAAATCGCTCGGCCATCAAGATTAGTGATCTCCTCAGTAATGACTTTAAAGAAGCAGAGAAGGAGTGGAGCCGATATAAATATCTTATCTTAGAGAAATCGCAAAACGTCTATTTAGAAATAAGAAATCTACTTAAGGATAAAGAACATTTTTCCGCATTAGGGTTTTATAAGCTCATCGATGATGCATTGCTACTTAAAGAGGATAAAGGCAGTCAAATCAATGCTTTTGAGCATGTATGGGGCTATTTTAAAAAGCAGGCTAGTGATAAAGAAAAAGACGGCTTTAAACAGTTAATAGCGGATTACAAAAAGGGAACAATTGACCGCCAAAAAGTGAAAAACTATTTAAAAAAAACTCGCGATTATGAAGTGAACCCCAAAATGGACACACTTCAAAAAAGCTCAAAGACAGGAATCAATTAAGGTTCCTGTTTTTTAGTCTTGTTGAGTTATAGAAGACAATCCATTCTTTTACCAGTTGAATGTAATGTTCTAAAG
>DATESM010000029.1:0-3305 GCA_035270805.1 Bacilli bacterium | reverse complement strand
ATTTTTTCACTGACCGTGTAGGGTTTTAATGGGATTAATTCCATACGGTCGAGTAGTGGACGCGGAATATTGCGCACGTTATTCGCAGTGGCAATAAACATCACCTTACTCAAGTCATACGGTTCTTCAATATAGTGATCCGTAAAGGCTTTGTTTTGTTTGGGATCGAGAATTTCTAACAGCGCACTGCTTGGATCGCCTTGACGGGATTGAGCTAGTTTATCAACCTCATCAAGAACGAAGACTGGATTAACAGTTCCACCTTTACGTATTGAAGAAATAATGGTACCAGGTTGGCTACCAATATACGTTCTTAAGAATCCTCTGAGTTTAGCTTCATCATCGACGCCACCAAGACTACTCTTGACAAGTTTACGGCCCAGAGCCCGGGCAATCGACATCGCTAAGCTTGTTTTACCTGTGCCAGGCGGCCCATAAAAACAAATAATTGGTGAACGAAGGTTGTTAGACATCCGTTTGACCGCGATGTATTCGACGATGCGCTTTTTCGGATCTTCAAGGCCAAAGTGGTCTTCGTCTAAAACTTTTGCGACATTTTCAAGGTCGAGATTATCAATGGTTTCTTGATCATAAGGCAAGTTTAAAACCCAATCAAGATACTCAAGCGTTCTCGCTCTTTCATTGTCATTTTTGCTCATTCTCCGTAGTTCTTTTTTAACCTTACGGACGATACTTTCAGGATAAAACCGTTGTTCAAGACGTTTCAAAATCTCTTCGTTAGTATCGAGATCTTCTTCATCATCCCCCGCTTTAATATTAGGGTTTTTCGGTGGTTCTTCATTTGTTTTGGTCTCAACGTTACCTTGATTGCGGATAATTTGATTAATGGCGTTGATGTTATTTGATTTAATATCCTCATTAATAATCGCAATAATCTTCTCGAGACGCTTTGTTGTGTCGAGTTCTTCTAATAAAGCTTGTTTTTGTTCCGTATTGTTGACCAGTTGATTAGCCACATAATAAGTGACTTGTTCAAGGCTCATTTCATTGGAAAAAAACGGGCGGATTTCTTTAATGACATTGCCTGAAATTTCAGGGTTTTCCATAATCAGCTCGATCAGTCGTTGGACACCGTTTTGTTGGTCATAATTTTCATTGACCATCACACTTTCGAGTGTTTCAGCCTGCGCTAAAAAGTAAGCATCTTCGATTTTTTCTAACCCGCTAATATTGACGCGAGCGATGGGCTCAAGTCGAACAGTGACATAGTTGGGGCGTGGACGTACTTTTGTTAATTTAGCGACGACACCAATCTGATAAATGTCTTGGAATTCTGGTTTATTTTCGGTATACACCTTTTGGGTGGTGACGATGACAAGTCCATCCTTACTCGCCTTAGCAACTTCAATTGCTTTACGGGTAAAACTCCGACCGACATCAAGATCATCACTTTCATTACCTGGGAAGTAAACTTCACCGCGTGTAATGATCAGGGGTAAATTAAATGTGTGTTGTTTTTCTGACATAATAACCTCCTATTACATTCTAATTATACAGGATTTTATAAATATTTATTTATAAATACTTTGGTAGATAAAAAGCCCATCTTCATGGGCTTTAATCAAACATCTAGGTGCTTCTTACTTGTTGTTTTCAACAAGGAAGTCGAGAATCATTCTTTGACGGATTTCACGTTGGAGCCCTTGAATATTATCACCTAAGATTTCACGGACTTTGGCTTCTTCCATATTGTATTGGGCAGCCATTTTGGCGATTTCGAAGTCGACTAACTTTTCATCGGCTTCAATTTTTTCAATCTTAGCGATTTCATTTAAAACAAGGAAGCCATCGACATTACGTTTGGCATCACCTTTTAAACGTGCATCAAATTCTGCTTCGGTTTGACCGGTTAATTCGAGGTACTTCACAAGATCAAGCCCTTGACCTTGGATTTGTTTGAGGGTGTTTTCTTTGGCTTGTTGTGCTTCTGTTTCATAAACATCATCGGCGACATCAAGGGTTGATGTTTCGACGATTTTAGCAATTAATTTATCAACATAACGGTTCTTTTCTTCAGTTTCAGCATCACGAACCATATCCTCTTTAAGGTGTTCTCTTAATTCAGCAAGGGTAGATGTACCATGGTGATTGAGTGAAGCGGCAAATTCGTCATTAAGTTCTGGCGTTGTTTTGACTTTAACTTCGTGAACTTTAACTTTGAAGACAGCAGCCTTACCTTTTAAGTTTTCATGATAGTTTTCTGGGAATGTCACATTGACATCAAGTTCGTCGCCGGCTTTTTTTCCAACGAGTTGATCTTCAAAGCCAGGAATAAATTGACCGCTGCCTAATTCTAACTCATGGTTTTCAGCCTTGCCACCTTCAAACGCGACACCATCAACAAAGCCTTCGAAATCGATGATGACGGTATCACCTAAAACCGCTTCACCTTCTTTGAGGACTAGTTCGGCATTTTCAGATTGTAAGGAAAGAAGTTTGGCTTCAACTTCGGCTTCTTTGACTTCAACTTTTTCATGGCCAATTGCTAAATCTTTGTAGGCACCGAGTTTAATTTCTGGCATTAAAGTAACGCTATAAGCAATTTGGAGATCAGCATCACTTAATTTAGTAATGTTGTAACTTGGTGATGAGATGTAGGAAACGTTGTGTTCTTTGATTGCAAAGACAAAACCATCGTTAAGTAGTTCGTTAATTGCTTCATTGATCACTTTTTCTTGATCGACGGATTTACGAGCGAGTGCTTCGGGGGCTTGGCCTTTACGGAAACCTTTAATTGTGACGTCTTTGATTAATTTTTTAATCGCAACTTCTTGGGCGGCTTTGAATTCTTCAGTTGAAAAGTCAACTGTTAACTCCATCCGTCCTTGTTCGTGTTTTGTAATTTTTGATTGCATGATATATCTCCTTAAATATAACAAAAGTAATTATATATAATTAACTTAACTTAATCAACCCTGATACATGTCCAAATGATACTTTTTGACGATGTTTTTTATGTTTTCGTCACTGATTTGATGACTTTTGAAAAAAAGAGTGTGATTAAAACTTTCTTGCAGCGCCAAACGGGCTTGGTAGACAAAATAGACGGCCAGCGTCCTAGCGTCGGATTGGGTAAAAGTTTCTGGGAAGATTTCAAATGACTTAAAGACCGCTAGTTCCTTAGCAAAACCATAAACAGTCGTGTTTTTATTGTGCTTTTCAAGTTCTTTGATGACTTCTTTAAAGGCGACGTGTTCAGTCGGGATAAAAAAATCGCGCGTGTCAATGACACGGTTTTGCCCATAATAACAAACATCTATTTCGCGCTTTCCTAAGTAGATATG
>DATESM010000028.1:0-8332 GCA_035270805.1 Bacilli bacterium | reverse complement strand
GTCTGGGGAAATATCACATAAAGAAAACTTTGTAGGGCCGAGAGGCAAGCGACTGACTTGCTTCATATTGAGATTTATGGATTGAATTCATCCCCCCACGAAATATTTCAATAAAGCAGGCGGTGTAATTAATGATAAAAGTGATAATAGCGCCGACTAATTCATCGATGAGGAAAAATTGACCCAAGAGAATTGGTAAGCCATAAACAACGAAAAATAGTTGAAGTAGCAGGGGTGTCCCACGAATCACCCAAGTATAGCCTTCAAGAAACCAAACAAGTGTTTTAATTCCCGTTCGCTTGAGCAGCGAAGACAGCAACACTTTTTTTTAATAACATATCCTCTACCTCCTGAAGTGCATGAGTTAATTTTACTTTATCGCAGTAGAGTAGTAAGTGTTTTGTTTAAAAAGTTAATTATTGTTTTTTTCCAACAAAAAAAGCACCATTATATGGTGCTTGTCGTCTATTTTTTCTTTCTTAGTTTTCGAACAAACGGGCCACTTCGTCCCAATTAATGACGTTGAAAAACGCATTAACGTAATCTGGACGACGGTTTTGATAGTGAAGATAATAGGCGTGTTCCCAGACATCAAGACCAAGAATTGGCTTTCCTAAAGCAAGCGGCGTATCTTGATTTGGGGTCGAAACAACTTCAAGTTCGCCCTTCTTATTAACAATCAGCCAAGCCCAACCACTGCCGAAGCGAGTTTTTGCAGCATTAGCAAATAAATCCTTAAACTTTTCAACACTGCCAAATGCCTTGTTGATGGCTTCAAGTAGAGCACCCTTTGGCCCCTTACCATCATTGACTTTTAGAATGGTCCAGAATAGCGTGTGATTATAATGACCACCACCATTATTTCTGACTGCTCCTCTAATATCTTCAGGGATAACATCATAATTAGTTAGCATATCTTCCAAACTCTCATGGAGTTCAGGGTGTTTTTCTAAGGCGGCATTTAAATTGGTGACATAGGCATTATGGTGTTTGGTATGATGGATTTCCATCGTCCTTGCATCAATAAATGGCTCGAGTGCGTCATATTCGTAAGTGAGTTTTGGTAATTCATATTTCATATAAATTTCCTCCTTTATGTATTTGTATTACATAAATAGTGTAGTTTAGTTGACCGACTTCTTCAACCAATATGCTCATCTAGGATGAAAAGAGGAAAACCCCAAATTAATAACTAATCGTGATTTTTTTCTCTATTGTTGTATAATTGCTTTATTAATGGAGGATCTATGAAAAAATCATTTTTTTCAATTTTTGCAACAGCTGGTCTACTCCTCAGTTGCTCAAACCTCAAGACACTTCCTGCACCTGAAACAATTGATGGTTATTGGTCCATGTTCGACATCGACAAACATATTAATGTGTTTGGGACGCTCGATGACTATTTATTCCGCGATGATATCGTCTATCGTGATATGCGCATGCTTGTTGACCCTGCCCAATATGAGCAAATTGGTGGTGATCGGTTTCTATCCGGTTTTGTTGACGGTTTTAGCGTTACACCATACCCTTATATCGCACCTGTCTATGGTCTCCCTCCTGAAGTCGGAAGCAGTTATGAGGGCCCCCATCTTTTTGATTATGATGGCCAGAGCACTTACACAGCAAATTATGTCGAGTCACAAGCAATACTAATTGAATTATTCCCACAAGATAAAACAATTTTTGTCATGTGCGGGGGCGGGGGCTACGCTATGATGATGAAAAATATGCTAATTTCCCTCGGTTGGGATGCTGATAAAATATATAACGTGGGCTGCTACTGGTCATATAGTGGCGATCACGATATCAAAATCAAGGAAGGCGAAGGCGACGAGGCTGTCTATCATTTTCATCGTGTTGATTATAAAGTGATTGACCTCAGCTATTTAACACCTCTTGACGCATGAAGAAACTTTATCTACTAATAGCCCCTTTGCTATTAAGTGCCTGTGGATTATCAACCACTCAAACAAATGAACGCATATGGCTGAGTCCGGAGTTTTATCAAAACCCCTCCCATATTGAGATAACAAGTTCAGACGATTATCAAAGCCTTGTTGATGAAAAAAAGACTTACATCCTTTATATATATAATCCCTCTTGTTATGCCTGTGGGCTTTTCTATCCTCATCTTCAATCCTTTGTGACAAATGAAAAAATTGCCATTCATCAAATGACCACGAGTGTATTATCAAACACCAACTTAGGTAGCGTTTTTAATTATACACCCAGTTTAGGCATCTTTGAGGAAGGACAATTCTATGCTTTGCTTGATCCAACAAATGCTGACGATGAAGCCGCCTTTACATCAACAAGCGCTTTAACATCATGGATTTATCGTTATATCAATCACGACTAATTACCAGCCACGCTCATATGATTTATGCATGAATTCCGGTGCTTCATTTTTTGCTATTTTTAAAACAAAGTATGGATTAAGCAATAATTCACGACCGAGGAAAACGAAATCAACTTTGTTTTCTTGCAGGATTTGTTCAATATAGTCGACCTCTTTAATAAATCCACCACCGATTACTTTATAACCGGCTTTTTTAATTGTTGCCGCATAGGGGATTTGATAACCCTTATAAACGTCAGGACGAACAGAAACAACCCCACCCGCTGTCACATTGACACCATTGATTTTCTCTTTAATCAACGAGAGTACCTGGAGTGTATCTTCAATTTGATGTCCTTCAGGCACAAATTCAACGGCTGATAAACGAACGGTTAAGGGTTTATCCCAAACTTCGCGAATGGCATCAACAATCTCAACGAGGATTCTTGCCCTTTTTTCAAGACTGCCACCATAGTCATCTGTGCGCATATTACATAGTGGTGATAAAAATTGATTGATCAAATAACCATGAGCACCATGGAGTTCAATTAAGTCATAACCAGCCTCTTTTGCTCTAATTGCAGCGACCTTAAACGCATTAACGATACCTTTAATATCTTCAACCGTTAACGCTATTGGCGTTTGGTAGTGTTCACTATAAGCCAAGGGGGAAGGCGCAACAATAAAAGGCTCTGTTTTAACCCCACATTTACGACCAGCATGACCGAGTTGTATACCAATCATTGCCCCGGCTTCGTGGACGCTGTCAACAATACGTTTGAGCCCGACAACATGCTCATCTTTCCAAATTCCTAAGTCTCTTTCACTAATGCGTCCATTTTTGCTAACCGCAGTTGCTTCCTGGACAATCAAACCAACCCCACCAAAAGCACGAGCGCTATAGTGACTTTCGTGGAAAAGCTTAACTTCTCCCTCCTCATCACTGGCATACATACACATTGGTGCCATCACTATTCTATTTTTAATCGTTAAATTACCGATTGTTTCACTTGTAAAAATCTTCATACTTACCTCTCTCACTTAGTGAGTATAACAAAAAGTATCACTTATTTCTCTCAATTGGCTCACGGTTTAAGACAATCTTAACGAAAACCGCGGATTAAACTTTCAATGATAATATGTCGCTCTGATTTATGTTTAATATAGTGCGGACTGATTTGTGTATACATTTCTAACATGCGAACAAACTGAAGTTGGCTAATCTCTTCACGGATAAACTCAGCACTTCGTCCGTCTTGGTAGAGCCGATCAATATCACTTTTTGTCTTTGCAAATACTTCGTTAATAAAGTCAAGGAGTTCTGGAACATGACCAGCGAGGATGTAATTTTTAATATTATCGAGCCGTGGTCGTTCAATTGACTGCAGAAAGACACCATCAAAATAGGCATAGAGTCTTTCCTTGAAGGGAAGCTGACTCATCAATATTTGATGAATCTGATCAACATTATCTGTAATCAATTTTTTGATTGCTTCAATCATAACAGCATTTTTATTTTCAAAATGATTGTAGATTGTTACTTGTGAGACGCGGGCCTTTTTGGCAATTTCACCAATCGTAATGTCTTCAATTGGCCGTTTAGAAATCAGCTTGATTGTTGCTTCAATCACATTAGCGGTTTTGATTTTTGTGCGAAGGATAAATCCATCTCGACGATTTGCCATAATTTTGAAACCACCCTTTCATAATTTAATTTTAACACGAATTTTAAAATAGCCTATATTTATTGCTTGAACTTCCAAGGAAAAACTCCCGGTTGGGAGTTATTTTTGTTTGGCTAAGGTATATTTATAAAGCTCTTCAACAGCGAAGTGCACTTTAACAACTAAATAGTCACGCGCTTGAGAAAGCATCCAAAAACTATCATTACTAGTCGAGAGGTCGATCGCATCGCCCTTCCCAAAATAGTTAAATTCAATATGCGTACCATAATTTTCTAGTGGTGCTTTTTTAAGTGAAAATGATTCATCTCCCCATTGACCACTGACAACAAATCCATCCATATTATGAATCAATTTGCCCTTTCCAAAGCGGTAAAAACCACTGCTATTTGGATGCGAATCGATATCAACTTCATGTTCAAAGTGATAAGTTCCTGCCTCAATTTCAAGGCGCACTTGTTCTCTTTGCCATTCATACCAAGCGGGAACATGGGTGAATTTACTTTCACCCTCTAGCGCCTTTAATTGGCCAAGAGTCGTCAACTCATATGTATGATGACAGGCTTGACAAAACAGTGTGTGATCTTTGGAATCCATTTGTCCTTCACTCAAACAATGAGGACATTTATATAATATTTTGTGAATTCCTTCGGCGCGATTCTTTTCTTTGATATGGATGTGATTGTCAAGCTGCCATTGATAGTCATCATAACGGAAGTTTTCATTGATCCGGTTATTGATTTGTTCAACAGAAAGAGATTCACATTCTTCCGGTGTGAGAATCTTAGTCATATCAGCTGTTGTTTTTAATTTACGTTTATTTTGAAGGTTCCAGTTTGGTTGCAATAAATGATGGCCATGACTGATGAGTGTAACGACTGGCACTTTTAGCATTTTCATCATTTTTCCTAAACTGTCCGGTAACATTTCATTGGTTCCAGTCATTGAGTAACGCGCTTCTGGGTAAATCATGAGAATCGTTTTGTTGACAAAAAGACTGTGTTTGATTTGTTTGATTAGCGCCAAGTCCTGAATGAACTTCCGTTTGCCAAAACAACCAACCTTCCGCATGATTCCCTCACGATTGATAAAACCGTCGACGGCAACAATATAATTGGCTTTATGTGGGAAAATGGCTTTAGTGGCCATCTTAAAATCAAAAAAGCTATTATGGCTGGCAAGTAAAATATAGGGAGGCTTGATGCCTTCCATCCCGTGTTTATTAATTTTTGCCCCATATTTAAGTAAGTCAGGTAAACTCAATAACCAAGCCACTGGTGTTAGATAGGTCGCCTGTTTTTGCGGTGGTGAAACAAGGTCAAATCGTTTCATTTTTGCGACTTCACTAGGTTTTTTATACACAATATCCGATATTTTCATCTGTATTTCCTTACATGGATACCCGCTCATCGGGTGTTTCTAATTTATTATACACATTTAACAGTAAATATTAATAGAAAATTACCGAATTAAGCCTGCTCGCTAACTGGCTCACCGTGAATGAGAAGATGATCTTCTTCTTTTTTCTTCAATAGACGCGGTGCTAAAAAATCAATCAGAAAGGCCCCAATAGGTGCTGTAATAAGGATAGCAATGATTGAAACGGTAAGAATTGTTTGTCCACTAGCCAAATTCATCGACAGGGCAATTCCACCAATTGAGGCCTGCACCGCCGCTTTTGGAATATAAGCAAGCATGATAAATAAGCGCTCCTTATAATTGTAGTTTGTCAACAAGAGACTTAATCCTACTCCGACGGCCCTGAAAGTCAAACCCGCAAGTAAAACAAGAAGGGAAGGACCCATATTACTTAAGGCATAGTTTAGATTGAGCGTGGCACCTACAAGCACAAAGAGAATAATCTCAAACACCTGCCACAGTGCGTCATAGCCTTTACTAATGTTTTTGACCTTCTCAGAATTAAAAAACAAGAGTGTCATCGCTAACACAATGATTCCTAGCAAACTTGAAACCGCGACATAAGGTTTAAGTATATTTTCAAGGCCAACCATCAAAAACGAGGTAGCCAAGATAATGATCATATTGATAACCAGAGGAAAAGTCGTCTTTTTAAGAATGAAACTCAAAACCAACCCCATCATTAATCCAAAGATAATACCTAGACCAATTGAAAAAGGAATACTCACTAGATTCGTGGCAATAAAAACATTAGTCTCTACAAGCCCTAAAAATGTATAAAAGAGAATAATGACGTAGATATCATCAACAGAGGAACCCGCTAAAACAAGTTTGGGAACTGCCTTTTCACTCCCATAGCCTTTTTCGATTAAATTAATCATTCTTGGCGAGACTACTGCAGGAGAAACCGCGGCAATGACACTGCCAAGTAACATCCCTTCAAATAGGCTTAAATCAAGCAGGAGATGAGAAAAAATCATGATTCCGATAATTTCAAGTGTGGCCGGAATAAAACTCATGAGAATAGCGGGCCGTCCAATTTTCTTTAAACTGGCTAAATCAAGATTAAAACCCGAGCGAGTCAAAATAATGATTAGCGCAATTTGTCTGAGCTCGGCAGATATGTTTAAAATGCTCGCATCAATCAAATTGAGCATATATGGGCCGATAATCAATCCGACAATGATCATAGCCACCAAGCCTGGGATTCGAATTTTTGAAAATAGAAAACCACCAAGAAAGCCGAGTGACAAAATAAGTCCTAGACTTAACAACATAAACCAATCCTCCTAGAAACAAAAATAGAGCGACGACAACTATTCAAAAAGAATAGACGTCATCAGCTCTAAAGCAGTTTAAGTTTTCACTTGGGAAGAACATCATTTCCCGTGAGAATAATTTATCACTCTTTTGCGCAAAGGTAAATCATTATGTGAGTGCATTGATAATATCTGTAACAATAAGAAAAATTGAGGTTCCCACTACGGATAAGCCAATGAGGGCGACAATAACAATAATGATTATTTTTTGTGTTTTTTTATTTTCCATATTTATACGTCTATGATACCAAATGCGTTCAATAAATACATTAGTTTAGACGTTGACTTTGACGATATCGAATAAAGTCATCGACATGATGAAATAGACGTGCACCATGATAAACTTGTTCGGCCTTAACATGCAATCCAACAAATGAAAATGACTTTTTCTTCCGACTCACTAAATCGACATCGAAAGCGTGATATTCACAATAATCTGGACTAATACCATAGAGGTTAATAACCCCTTCTTCTTCCAAATAATTAATCAGACTTTCCATTTCCTTAAATGTCCTTGTTTCAACAATGTCCATGAACACCTTATTCTGATCTTTTAGTGGTGTTTGGTGATTAAACGGGAATGTCATAACTGTTTCCTCCTTGTTATGTTTATGTTCCACAAAGAGGGATAAAAGAAAAACTCCCATCTGACGGGAGTTTTACACTATAGAATAGCTATTGCACAACAATAGCATCAATGTACTTCCCATCGTTCAAGCATTAGCACCTTGCTTGACTATAGCAGGTTGCTGACGGTTATGAGCTTGTCTCTAGCCGTTCTCTTTATGGTAAGTTCATTTTAGAATTACATTTTTAAAATGTCAAACTATTTGATTTGGAAATCATAGTGAAGATACAGTGGTACGGGCTCATCTAATTTTATATCTACTAGCAAAGTCCCTTTTTCATTCGTCGAGGGTCTCACATTTGTAAAAGTCCCTGTACCAATGTATGTATATGGCAGCAGAACACCATCCTCATTTTTCTTCTTTCTGATAAAAAGATGGGCTACTTTAGTATTTAAAACTTTTTGACCTACGGCATTTGTCATCGTGCAATACGTTTCACTTTCCCATTGAAAAGTCGAGGCATCAATAAATTTATCCTTATAATTGAGATGGTGATCTTCATCAAGGTCTTTCTTCAATCCAGCTAGGATATATGTAGTACCGTTATCTTCATATTTTGTGCCTTTATAGTAACGGAGTGTTCTTTGCATTGTAATCAACATAAATTGCTCTGTTGTATAATTATGAAAAAGAGTTAATCCTACGGTTTGATTAGCAAATTCGCTTAGATATTTTTGTAATCCATAAGATAATAAATCAATGAGAAAAGCTTTAAAACCACTACTTAAGATTGGAAAATTGAGCGAAATAGTATTATTATCGACTGTAACAATTGTTCTCATCACTAATTTTTCGGCATTGGACTGAAGTTGATTTGTCAAAAAATCCAAGGCATGTTCAAACTGTTTGTCATTTTCTTGCCATCGATCATAGACCAGAGTTTTCAAGGTCTGCTTAGTTATTTTGCCATGTTCGATTAAACACTGTAAAATTTCGAATTCATAG
>DATESM010000027.1:0-7925 GCA_035270805.1 Bacilli bacterium | reverse complement strand
GCTTTAAGGCGACTTGAAAAATTGGCGCGACTTTTGGCCATGCCAACCCGATATTTATCCTGGCTTTCGACCTTTGTATTTTGACTAAATTTCTTTTTTAAAAACGACAGTAATCCCATCTCTATCCTGCTTTCTTATCGAGTGCGGCCTTCGCGGCACTTTGCTCAGCGGCTTTTTTGGTTTTTCCAACCCCGTGGCCTAAACAAATACTATCAAGATAGACCTCAACTGTGTAGGTCTTATCATGACTTGGTCCCTCTTCTTTAACCACGACATACTGTAGTGCTTCTCTAGTTTCTGATTGAACCGCTTCTTGCAGTTCACTTTTAAAATCGCTCAATAGATCAAAGGAAAAGTTTTCAATGTCTGTTTTGAAGATATCGGTCAGAAAGCGTGTAGCCTCATCAATTCCTAAGTCAAGATAGAGCGCGCCAATGAAAGCTTCAAATACATCTTCTAAAAAGCGTTCATTTTGTCGCTCATCACTTTTAAGTGAGCGGCCAAATTGAATATAATCACTTAATCCCAATTGTTTAGCGTATCGAGCTAAGCCTTTTTTTTGCACAAGTTCGCTCCGCATTTTTGTCATCTTTCCTTGACCAATATGGTCACTGTGGAAATTAAATATCAGTGAAGCGACAATAAAATTAATGACAGCATCACCAATAAACTCTAGTTTCTCATAGTCATGTTTATAGCTTTCGGTGATATTACAACTCGAATGGGTAAAAGCTAGTTCATAAAGCGTTGTATGATTAACCTTTAAGCCTAAACGTTCAAACAGTTGATGGAGATTACTCATTGATACTAAACCCTTGTCTTAGGCGTTCGACAACTTGCTTATCTGCCATTTTATAGGCGACTTCTAATGCACTACTAAAGCCTTTTACATCACTACTTCCGTGGGCCTTAATCACTAATCCATTAATACCGGCCAGCATCGCCCCACCCGTATTTTTATAATCCATAATTTCTTTCATCTCTTTAATGCCTGATTTAGCAAATAGATAGCCAATTTTTGTCAAGAATGTACGTCTAAAAGCATTTTGGAGTAAACCACTCATCAGCTTAGCCGTTCCTTCAATTGATTTAAGCAGGACATTACCCGTATATCCATCACAGACAACGACATCAGCTTCGCCACTGAGGACTTGTTTGCCTTCGATATTGCCACAAAAGTTAGGGAATTTTTGTTCCACTAAGAGCTTGTGCGTTTCCTTTACGAGATGAGAACCTTTTGTCGGTTCAGTCCCATTACTTAATAAGTATGTCTTAGGATCACTTTTTCCATAGACATGCTGCGCATATAGCCTGCCAACAAGCGCAAATTGCGATAGTTGATGGGCATTATTTTCTATATTAGCGCCAATATCAAGAATGACGACATTATTGCCTTTAATTTTCGTGGGGAATGGCGAGAGAATAGCCGCTCTTTCAACCCCTGGAATCAATTTGAGTTTTAAGGTCGCCCCACTTAAAATCCCTCCCGTTGAGCCTGCACTGATGAGAGCGTCGGCTTTTTCTTTGACGAATGTATCACAGGCGACATGCATTGAGGAGGATCGAGCACGCATAAACTCCATGGGTCCAGCTTCCATTTGAATGACCTCACGAGCGTCAATCACAGTCGCTATATCAGAGAGTGAGCCAATTTCTTCAATCTTGCCAACAACAAAAAGGTCAATATCTTGATGCTTTGTCTTAAAATTACGGACGGCGGGAACAGTCACGACACTACCGGCGTCGCTGCCCATCATATCAATCACAAATTTCATAAGAGGTCCTCCTAAATATCTAGTCTATTTTATCATAACTGAGTCTATTTATACACTTCTTAGCCTAAGGCTAAAATTGTCTTGTCTCATTTCATCCCCCCGCGAGTCAGCTAGGCTAACTTGACAAGAACGATAAATGAGAAAGTTTTTTACTAACTTAAGCTTTTATTTTATTTAGAGCCAAGGAGATAAGATTTATCTCATCCGCTGTTTGGTGACGACTAATGAGCTTTAAAGCATCTTCTCGGGCTGTTTGAAAAATTTTGATATCATTAATTAAATTGAGACAGGTAAAGTTAGGTATCCCGCTTTGTTTAACGCCAATCACCTCGCCTGGTCCTCTTAAGGCTAAATCTGCTTCGGCAATCTTAAACCCATCATTGAGTGTTTCTAACACTTTTAGTTTTTCACTATCCTCTTCTTCACTAATCAAAAGACAGAGGGCCTCTTTTCCGTCGCGGCCAATTCTTCCTCTGAGTTGATGAAGAGCGGAAAGGCCAAAACTCATCGGTGAATAAATTAACAAAAGACCCGCGCTTTTAACATCGACGCCAACCTCAATCACACTAGTGGCAATTAAAATTGGTGTTTTACCTGATTTAAAGTCAGCAAAAGCAAGCTCTTTTTCTTCGGGTAACAGACGACCATGGACAAGGCCAACAAGCGAGCCATATTGCTTTTGATATCTTTTTAATAGGATTTCTACACTTGTTTCCTCATCCCCCTCAATCCGTGGGGCTACAATGAAGACTTGCTTGCCTCTATGCAAGAAAGCATCAATATGATGATTGATCTCTTCTTGATTAGGACTGATGACTCTGGTATCCACATGGCGCTTAGCAAAGGGGAATTGTTTGAGTGTCGTTAAATCTAAATCACCATATAGTGTAAGCGCAAGGCTACGAGGAATTGGGGTCGCACTCATCAAAAGGAGGTCTGCTTTATCCCCTTTTTTAAGTAGTTGTTGACGTTGGTCAACGCCAAATCGATGTTGTTCATCAATAATGACAAGCCCGAGTTCAGCATAATCTACATCAGTGGTAAACAGGGCATGTGTGCCAATAATGAGGTCGATATCTCCGCGTTGAAGACGCGCCTTAATGGCATTTTTTTCTTTTTCTTTTAACGCCCCAACCAGGAGGCCAATCCGCACAGGTGTGTGTTTAAAAAGCGCGAGGGCACTTTCGTAGTGTTGGCGAGCAAGTATGTCAGTGGGCACCATTAAGGCCCCTTGACTCCCCCGAAGGTAGTTGATATAGAGACTAATAAAGGCCACAAGGGTCTTACCAGTGCCGACATCACCTTGTAAAAGGCGGTACATTAGCGCTTCTTGATTCATATCAAGACCAATTTCACGGACAGCCTCAATTTGATCTGTGGTCAATTTATAGGGCAGTGAAGCGATAAAATGATTGACGACTTTTAAATCGATTTGTTGCTTTTTTTGCCGAATAAGCGTTTTGTTTTGTTGACGGATCAAGAGATTTTGTGTTTGAAAGAGTAGTGCCTCTTCATATTTTAGTGTTCTTAAGCCAAGATTAACATCCTGGAAATTTTGTGGAAAGTGAACACGACGTAGAGCCTCATAACGAGTGAGCAGGTGATACTTTATCCGTAAGTTCTGTGGGACAACGTCATCTAGTTTATTCTCATAAAATTTGAAGGCTTTTTCAACAAGTTTAATAAATTCGAAGTTTTGTAAGCTGTTTGGTAGCGAATATACACTTTGCAAACGCTTAGTTTCAGGGAGTTGTCCGTTGACGATTTTGCTCAAATTAATTTCACGTTTAGTTTTGTCTAGTATCCCGACTAGCGTCATTTCTTGTCCATACTTAATCGTGTTGACAAGATAAGGACGATTAAAAGCACTGACACGGTATGTGTAGCCACTGGTTGAAAGAAATGAAAAAGAGACAATCGTCAACTTGTTGACGCGAATAATACGGGGAATAGAAACGATACTACCCAAGAAAACAACACGGGCCTTGTCCCCAACTACGGGCTCCTTTGTTATAGTAAAATCATCATAAGTACGCGGTAAATGAAAAATGACATCAAGAAAATTCTTGATGTCAATATGTTGTAAAGCCTCATTAATTCGACTTGATTTAGATAGACTCATATCGTCTCTATTCAACGCCGATAATAAATGAATATACTGGTTGATTACCTTCGACTAATTCGAATTCAACGTCAGGATAGCTAACCTCTAATTCTTCGACAACTGCTTCGGCGTCATCGCTATTGACGTCTTCGCCATAGATGAGCGTAACGATACTACTCATCTCATTTACCATTGATTTAACTAATTCTTTGAGGGCAACAAATTTGTCTTCAACACTCAATAAGATTTGTTTGCCACTAAGAGCCATATAGAAATCTTTCTTAACTTCAACCCCTTCAATCGTTGTATCTTTGATTGCAAATGTAACTTGACCAGTTTTGATTGAGGATAAACTTTCGCTCATCTCATCTTTATTTTCGTCAAGACTCACTTCTGGATTGAAATTCATTGCCGCGACAAGTCCTTCTGGAATCGTTTTTGACGGAATGACCCGCGCATTGATTTTTCCTTCTTCTGCAAGAACGGCAGTGGCTTGATTTGCCGCGAGAATAATGTTGCCATTATTTGGAAGAATTAAGATGTTTTTTGCATTGACTTTTTTGACAGCTTCAAGGAAGTCTTCAGTCGAAGGATTCATTGTTTGGCCGCCTTTAACAACATAGTCAACACGATATTCTTTGAATAATTTTTCTAATCCATCGCCACTTGCAACAGCAATGATACCAAATTCTTTGGTTTCGACCGGTGCTTGCTCACTCGCGTTTCCTTCAAAAGAAGCATGATGGTGATCATCGCTTAAATGTGAATGTTGTTCGCTCATATTTTCACATTTGAGCGTAAGAAACTCACCGAATTGTTGCGCATAATTAAATGTATTACCAGGTTTAAGGGTATGGATGTGTACTTTTAATAATTCGTCATCTCGAACCATGACAATTGAATTACCTTGTGAGTTGAGCACATTAGCAAAACGCTTTTCTTGGAATGGACGTTTATTTTCACCTTCGCCAATTTTTAGAATAAATTCGGTACAATAACCAAATTCTTCGGTTGCTTCAATCGAGGCACCCGCCATTTGGATCGTTTGATTTTGATCAACTGCAGTCGCAGTAGTTTTTGCCACAACACGTCCGAGCATCCCCTGTTGCATGCCGGTAAAAATAGTCACAAGTCCAGCACCGCCACTATCAACAACCCCAACTTCTTTTAATACTGGTAAAAGATCTGGTGTTCTTTCTAAACTAGCTTCAGCTTCCTTGAGTAAAACTTCAAATGCTTTCTCAATCGACCAATCAGGTTTAACTTGTTCGTTTAAAGTTTCCGCTGCTTCACGAATGACTGTAAGCATTGTCCCTTCAACAGGACGCATAACTGCCTTATAGGCAACATCACGGCCACTAAGCCATGCTTCGGCAAATTCAATAGCCGTTATTTTTTGTTTACCTTCAAGGGCATTAGCAAAACCTCTAAAAATTTGACTGGTGATAACCCCAGAGTTACCTCTGGCGCCCATAAGTAAGCCTTTAGAGAATGCTTTAGCGATTTGATAAATGTCAGTGTCGTTGCGGTTAACGATTTCCTTGGCCCCACTAGAAACGGTGAGGTTCATGTTCATTCCGGTGTCACCATCAGGAACAGGGAACACGTTAAGTGCATCGATGGTTGGATAGTTGTTGTAAAGGTTATTTGCCCCAGAGATTAACATCTCTTTTAGCGTTAAGCCATTAAGTTCTTTCATGTTTAAACTCCTCGTTAAAGAATTACTTTAACGCCCTCAATAAAGACGTTGATTGCTCTGAATTTAATATCGAATTTCTTTTCTAAGACGTATTTAATTTGTTCTTGAATACCACTGATAATCTCAGTGATTTTTAGTCCATATGCGACGACAACATAAATGTCGATGACCCAGCCATCGCTCGTTTTTTTAGCGACCGCGCCGACAGACTCTTTGGGGTCACGTTTTAATAATTGATCAAGTGTATTTGTGGATTTTTGTTTATGAGTTAAAGCGACGACGCCATAGCAATTAAGAGCAGCGTCATTAGCAATTGTTTCGATTGCTTGACTGGAGATAGTAATTCCACCAAAAGGTGTTTTTTTATCAATTGCCATCTAGCCTCCTATTAGGTATGAAATACCTACGTGATATTATACTATAAATAACGCAAAAGGCAAATATTACCGAGTGAGGGCAAGAGAGCATAACAAATGCACCAAATGACTATCATCTAATTGTCAGATTGTATGAAAGAAAATATTCAATTTTTAGTTGAAGTGTCGTTTGAGTAAAAATGGGCAATTATTGTCAATTTATTCGTAAAATATAGCATTATTAACAGTGGTATGCGAAAATGAAAGTTAATAGATATGACATCTACAATTTGCTGACTAAGGGGATTTTTATGCACAACCGACAAGACTCAGGTCCGCTTCACAGCATCGACCTGCTTTATGACGTCTTCCTCTATGATAATGAGTCAATTTTTTTCGTCATTGATGGGATAAAGAATATTACTGCTTCCAAGCTCAGCCATATTTATGGTGATTACGCTCACTACAATCTACCTGAAGGCCTAAAGAACATAGACCAGCTACTAGATATGATTGATAAAAAAAGTGAAATTTGTGAGATTAGAGGCATTAAAGAATACACAGATGAGATTCGTCGTGAACTCAATTCAGATCAAACAAAAATCGTGCTTTATCTCCCACTTATTATCAACAACAAAAAACATTATCTCGAGATGAAAACTTACCGCTTTTTCGACAAAAAAAAGACAGTTTTGATGCTCTCTCCTATTGATGTAAAAAAGGTGAATCTCGAGACACTTTATTTCGAATCTTACAAGGATTCGCTCACAGGTTTGTTTAACTATAATACATGTATGTTTCATTTAAATAAAACATATGGTAATCATTATTTCGGCTTTATCGACCTTGATAACTTTAAAAGTATCAATGATACTTACGGCCATAAAAAGGGTGATGAAGTCCTAGCTTTAATCGGTAAAAAACTCATCGAAATCGCCGATCAACACGTCATCATGTACCGTAAAAGTGGTGATGAGTTTTTATTTATGACCATTGATCTTGATTATGACAAAACGATGGAACTTGTGAATAAAATCCAAACAGTCATCCGTAACATCCATCTCCCGGCATTAAGAGTGGATTGCTCAATTGGCCTTGTCGAATATAAGGATCATAACCCGTTTTATACTGTCTTTGATGCACTTATTCTCGCCGATATTGCCATGTATATGTCAAAAAACGACGGACGGGGACGCGTGACATTCATGGATGAAAAAGACATCAAAGCCACAATAGAATTTGGCCCACTTGAAGAGACACTTAATCATTTGAAATCGAAGCATCGATAGGTATTTCTTAAATTGTAAGAGACTTTATATTATCAAAATTCCTCATAAAATCTATGAGGATTTTTATTTAAATTTGAAAAAACAAATAAAAAAAGCCCGGCAACTCGCTATTCTTGCCCCTAAAGGCTACCTTCGCCACTACAGTGCTTAACTTCTGTGTTCGAGATGGGAACAGGTGTATCCACTGCGCTATCGTCACCAGACTAGTCCAGAGTTTGTTCTCTGAAAACTAAATACTATTTTATCATGACCTTTAAGGTTATCAAGTTATATGTTGCGTAATTATTAATAAGAAATATTAAGTCCTCGACCTATTAGTATCAGTCGACTGAATGCATCGCTGCACTTACATCTCTGACCTATCAACCTAGTCGCTTACTAGGGGTCTTACTTTCTTATAGAAATGGGAAATCTTATCTTGAGGTTAGCTTCACGCTTAGATGCTTTCAGCGTTTATCTATTCCGCAGGTAGCTACCCAGCCGTGCCACTGGCGTGACAACTGGTGTACCATTGCTGCGTCCACTCCGGTCCTCTCGTACTAAGAGCAGATCCTCTCAAATTTCCTACGCCCACGACAGATAGGGACCAAACTGTCTCACGACGTTTTGAACCCAGCTCGCGTACCACTTTAATGGGCGAACAGCCCAACCCTTGGAAGGGACTACCCCTCCAGGATGTGATGAGCCGACATCGAGGTGCCA
>DATESM010000026.1:0-2931 GCA_035270805.1 Bacilli bacterium | reverse complement strand
GCTAGGATATAAATTTACCAAGCATTACACTACAAAAACGATATTTAGTTGTTATAATAATAATGTAGAAAATTACAAGGAGGTAATTCAAAATGAAATTACAAGAAAAATTAAATGTCTTTGTAGCAAACCAAACTGTTCTATACACAAAGCTACACAACTTACACTGGTATGTGACCGGTCCACAATTCTTCGTTTTACACGAAAAATTTGAAGAAATCTATGATGAAACAACTGAAGTTCTTGACGAAGTTGCTGAAAGACTACTCGCGATTGGTGGTAAACCAGTTGCTAGCCTTAAACAAGCGCTCGCCCATGCGACTGTCAAAGAATTAGACACCAACGAAATCGGTGGCAGAGAAGCTGTTGAAGTCTTACAAGCCGATTTCAAGTTAATGCTTGCTGATGTTAAAGAGTTAGCAAACTTAGCGGCCGACGCTGATGATGCCGCAACCGAAGATCTATTCATCGGTTACCGTGCAAATTACGAAAAAACACTTTGGATGCTTGACGCACTACTTAAGTAGATCCAATCATCCTCATAGAGGAGTGGGAAACCACTCCTTTTTCTATAAGAAAAACTGGTCTACAACGATTGACCAGTCTTCCCACAACATTAAGAGTCACGTCCTTTAAGGTATATATCATACCTTATTGGTTGTATTATATGATTAAAATTAGCCATTGTCAAACTAGAGGTTATCTAGCATTTATGCGAGTTTATAATTAGATAATGGAAATTATAAAAAAAATTAAATACACAAGACAAAAACTTAAAATCACACAGGAGACAATGGGACTGCGCTTAGGTGTCTCAAGGGAAACTTATCGTAACATCGAAAACGGCCGCATCAATCTCAAGTTGAGTGACTATCTAAAGATTTGTCATATTCTTGAACTCTCGCCATCCTATTTTTTAAGCCATCATGACGATGAATACATGCTTGTCCCCAAAAAACAAATGACAGATATTTTCACACTTCTATCTAAATTAACTAAACTGCGTGATGAAGTCAACGATGATGATTTAAATATGGCAGAGGACCCACTCCTTTATATGGCTGATTCTGGTATAAATCGCGATAAAAAATAGGAACTTGTATGTTCCTATTTTAAATAGTGATAGTTTTGTTTGAGAATCTTTTCCGCAAGTTGAATTTCCTGATGATTTGGTTCAGGCACATCACCGAGCTCATATTTAATACCAAGTTTATCCCATTTGATTGTTCCGGCTTTGTGATAAGGCAAAATGTCAATCCCGACGACATTAGAAAGACCATCAATAAAGGTACGAAGTCTCGTCAAGTTTGTAACATCGGCATTTATTCCCGGCAATAAAACATGGCGGATAACCGTTTTGACCTGCAGTTCATCAAGATAATGAGCAAAATCAAGGACTTGTTGATTAGAAATTCCAACAAGCCACCGATGGCTATCGTTATCAATGTGTTTGATGTCAAGTAGAACTAAATCAGTATATTTCAGTAAGTCACGATGCTTGCTCTTATTTTTACGCGAATAAACACCGGCACTTGTATCAAGACAGGTATGAATACCTTCATTTTTACAGGCCTTAAATAATTCAGTGACAAAGTCCATTTGTAGTGTCGGCTCTCCACCACTGACTGTGATGCCTCCACGGCGATAATAACTTTGATATCGTTTATAGTCAGCAATAACTTCCTCAACTGTCATGATAGAATTTTCATCCGTACTCCAAGAATCACGGTTGTGACAAAACTTACATTTCAGTGGACAGCCTTGCATGAATAAAACATAACGAAGGCCAGGACCATCAAAGGCGCCCATCGTTTCAATAAAGTAGACATTACCTTTTTCTTTTAAATTACATGGAACCATGGAAAGTACGATTCATAACCTCTAATTTTTGTTCATTTGTCAGTAAGGCAAAATTCACAGCATAGCCAGAGACGCGAATAGTCAGGTTTGGAAAGAGTTCAGGATTGTCATAGGCGCGCTTCAATAAATCACGATTAAAGACATTAACATTAACGTGATAGCCACCTTGTCCGACATAGCCATCGAGAATGTCAACCAAGTTTTCGGCTTGGATATCAACATGGAAATTAATCGATCCTTCGACTTCGACTTTCTTACCTAAAGCTGCTGGAATAATCGTGAAGGTGTTAGAAATTCCATCACGTGCAAATTCATAGGGGAGTTTAGCCACACTTGAAAGCGACTTCAATGCCCCACTCTTGTCACGACCGTGCATAGGGTTTGCCCCTGGTGCAAAAGGTTCGCCATAACGTCGGCCATCTGGCGTATTGCCCGTATTCTTCCCGTAGACAACATTACTTGTAATCGTCAGAATTGACATCGTTGGAATGGCATCACGGTACGTTTTATTCTTTCTAATTTTCGTCATAAATGATTCAACTAGTTGCACAGCAATCGCATCGACGCGATCATCGTCGTTACCAAAACTTGGGAATTCGCCTTCAATGTTATAATCAGTGACAACACCTAACTTATCATCATAGACCGGTGTTACTTTTGCGTACTTAATTGCACTTAAACTATCGGCAACGACACTTAAGCCCGCAATTCCGGTCGCAAATGTACGGATAACTTCCGTATCATGAAGAGCCATTTCAAGTTTTTCATAAGCATATTTATCATGCATATAGTGAATAACATTAAGGGCATTAACATAGATTTCGGCTAGTTCATCAAGGGTTTGATCGAGGCGGTTCCAGACAGTGTCAAAATTGAGAACACCATCTTTTAACACATCATTTTTGGTTCTAAAGAAGATTTGTTCACCGCTGATTTCATCCCTGCCGCCGTTAATTGCATAAAGTAGTGCTTTGGCCATATTAGCCCGAGCGCCAAAGAATTGCATTTCCTTACCAATTTCCATTGGTGAAACACAGCAGGCAATGGCGTAGTCACTGCCATGATTTGGTC
>DATESM010000025.1:0-2650 GCA_035270805.1 Bacilli bacterium | reverse complement strand
GCTCGCATTATCTTCACTTGTATTTAAACACCTAATGCCTCAAACGAAGACAGATGCCAAAGCTGCGAAAAGAAAAATCGAAAAACTCAGACAATACAGTGCCAAAAAAAGCGCAAATAAGGAGGTAAAGGTTAATGAATAAAGGATCGACTCTCGTCCTCCATAAAAGACAAAGAAGTGTCAAACAAGCACTTCTAATCAAAAGAATTGTCATTTATGCTTTTCTTTCTTTACTTGCACTCATTTGTATTTTACCCTTCTACATTATGATTATTAATGCCACTAGGGCTAACTCACAAATTCAACAAGGTTTTTCCTTTGTTCCTGGTAATCAATTTATTAACAACTGGAATAACATGATGAGTGATTCGCAACTGAAAATGGGTCGGTCAATACGTAACTCCTTATTGATTGCCTCAATTACTGCAACCCTAACTTGTTATTTTTCTGCCCTCACTGCCTATGGCATCTTCATGTATAAATTTAAAGCCCGTAATTTTGCGTTTATGTTTATTCTTTTTGTTATGATGATTCCATCGCAAATTAGTGCCTTAGGTTTAGTCACTCTCGCTTACCGTTTAAACCTTATCAATTCATTTATTCCGCTGATAGTCCCAGCAATAGCCTCACCAGTCACTTTCTTTTACATTAAGCAGTATATGGAAAGCGTCCTGAACAAAGAAATTATCGAATCAGCGCGCGTCGCTGGAGCAAGTGAATTACGGATTTTCCATCAAATGGTCCTACCAATCATGAAGCCGGCACTCGCAGTCCAATTTATTTTTGCTTTTGTCAGCTCATGGAATAACTTCTTCATGCCAGCCTTATTGCTAACTGATGCCAATTTCCAAACGGTTCCGCTGGTTTTCAATCTACTACGTTCGAGTAATCCAGCAACCTTCGATCTTGGTTTAATTTATATGATTCTTACCCTTTCAATTGTTCCTCTGCTCGTTGTCTATTTGATGCTATCGCGGATGATTATTGGTGGGTTGACGGCTGGGAGCGTCAAGGGTTAACTAGAATGAAAGACCCATTCTTTTGGGGGACGGCCACCTCAAGTTTTCAAATCGAAGGCGGACACGACAAAGGTGGTCGGACACCTTCAATTTGGGATGTTTATACTACGACAAAAGACAAAGTCAAAAATAACGACGATGGTCGACAAGGTATCGACCACTATGACCGCTATGAAGAAGACCTCAACTATTTAGAAAAACTTGGTGTTAATAGCTACCGTTTTTCCATCTCATGGAGCCGGATTATCCCCCACATTGATGGGATTATTAACCAAGAAGGTCTCGCCTTTTATGACGCAATTATTAACAAATTAAATGCTAGTGGTATTCGACCATTTGTTACACTATACCACTGGGACTTGCCACAATATTTACAAGATCAAGGTGGATGGGAAAACCGCCAAACGGCTTATGCTTTTGAACGTTTTGCCCGCTCTGTCGCCCAACACTTTGGCCAAAGAGTTCAAGACTATATCACGATTAATGAGCCACAATGTATCATTAATCTCGGTCATCGAACACTCGAACATGCCCCTGGCATATTTTTAGATGAAAAACGAACTGTCGGGGCTATTCATAACTTGCTGTTAGCCCATGGTTTAGCTGTCCAAGCAATTAGACAGGTTGCGCCTCATGCTAAGATAGGGTTCGCCCCCACCTCAACCGCGGCTATACCTCTCACAAAGAGTGCGGAAGATTTGTCGGCAGCAAAAAAAAGTTATTTTGCACTTAATTATGCTAGTTTTGACGGCGTAACGCTCTATAGTGATCCAGTATTTCTAGGTAATTATCCTCAAAATTTCTATCTTTACTATGAAAATTATTTACCGTCATCTTATAAAGAGGATTTAAATATTATTTCGACCCCCCTTGACTATTGTTACCAAAATTTCTATACCGGTTATTATGTCAAAGCTCTAGCAAATGGTGATCCGATTAAAGTAGAATACAAAGATGAAAATACGCGGGGCGTCTTTGCTTGGTTGTACAAGGTTCCAGAAGCGCTCTATTATGGCCCCTTATTTTTATACGAACGATACAAACTTCCTATCATCATTAGTGAAAATGGCATATCCGTTGTTGATAAGCTTATGAGAGAAACGACAATTGAAACTAGTACAAGGCAGGAAACGTATCGTGTCCATGACACTGGTCGCATCGACTATTACCATCGCTATCTTAATTGTCTTTTAAAAGCCAAAATGGATGGTGTTGATATTCGTGGTTATTTTGCCTGGTCATTATTTGATAACTTTGAATGGGCATGGGGCTATGAGGCTAGATTTGGCCTAATTTATGTTGATTACCAAAATTTCAGACGTTACCCTAAAGATTCGTTCTACTTTTACAAACGAATTATTGATGAAAAGCGTGATATTTAAGTAGGGTAAACACCTTACTTTTTTTCTAGCAAGAATGTTAAAATGAATCATGAAAACACCCTGTCCCCGTTGTGGTCATCAAAATTTACCAGAACTTGATGTCTGTCCTCAGTGCGGCCTTCGCCTTCACGTTGTCCAAGATGAAACCAATAATTTTGACTTATCGTAGTTATTAAAATCACGACAAATATCTTCGATTTTTTGGTTTTCATCGAGATATTGTTTAACCATGATTAATCTGTCTAACAT
>DATESM010000024.1:0-3574 GCA_035270805.1 Bacilli bacterium | reverse complement strand
CCAACCAAAGGTGAGTAGCCATAAAATATTCGCAAATGTTTTCATACTATTTTCCTCTCTTTCTATTTTAGCAAATATTCGACTGTTTGATGATGTTTTCAACAAATTGCTAGAATATTTGCCATATTTTTATATTGTGTTAAAATGAGGCCACAACTATGTAAAGAACCGTTAGAGTTCATCTAAAAGGCTTTATTCATTTTACTCACAAGGTAGGAGGGAGAGAGCAATGGATGTTTCTCTAAGACTAGACGTCACTAAAAGTGATGCATATAAAATTATCGATTGGCTAGAAGACAAAAGTGTAACCAAGTATCTAAATGAGGATGTCGATACTGGCTACAAGTTATGTCATATCATCGATGAAGGCAATGCCAATCTGCTAACTTATTATCTCAATCAAGATGGGCGTTTTTTTCTGATTGATAATACCAAGGAATGTATTGGCTTCATTAACCTCTTCACAGTGGTCCCTCAACAGGAGTACGAAGTTGTCATCGCTATTGGCGACCCAACGAACTGGGGACAAAATTATGCTAAAAAAGCCCTAAAAAAAATCATGTTTGAAACCTTTATTAAGTGGCGTATTCATCGCTTAACTGCAAAAATCAAAATTCAAAACACTCGTTCACTTCTGCTTTTTGAACATTTAAACTTCCAAAAAGTTAAAGCGAATGAAGATACGATTTTCTTCTCGCTAGATGTCTATCAATATCTTGCAAATGCCAAATAATATTTGACAACAGGACTGCAATTTAGGACACTAATGTGTTAAATTTATAAAGAGGTAATTATGAAAACACTAATTCTAATGACAGCTGTCCCTGGTGCAGGCAAATCCACTTGGGCACGTGAATATCAAGCCACCCATCCCCACACCTATATCATCGCCAGTGATGAGATACGTAAAGAACTTCTAGGCCATGTGCAAAACTTTACAAATGAACCCCTTGTGTGGTCCACTTTTAGAAGTCGTATTGCCGAATATGCCGAGCGTCATGATGACGTGACCGTCATTCTTGATGCCGTTAATTACGCTAATCGTGGACGTGAGGCCTACTATGAACAATCAAAGATGTATGATAGACATATTCTAGTCTATGTAAAAAGACCCCTCGAGGTTTTACTTGAACAAAATCGGCGCCGTACAAATGATCGCATTGTTCCTGACCAAGTTATCGCCGACTTCTATCACAAATTTGAAGAACCCGATGAGTCAATTAAAGATAAATTTGAAATATTAATCGTCTAATATCTAGACGATTTTTAATATGTCACTTAGTTTATCAATTTTCATCTTACTCTTGTCGTATCCGGCTGCATCTCCGATCCCGATTGAGAAGAAACCACCACTATTGGCGGCGTCAATGCCAGCTTGAGCGTCCTCAACCACCGCACATGAGGTGATTTCCATCCCTAACATATCCGCCGCTTTAATGAATACCTCAGGATCTGGCTTTGAGTTTTGAATATTTGTCCCGTCACTAATTGCATCAAATAGGTCAATAATACCAATTTGCGATAAAATTGTTTTTGCATTTTTACTTGAAGAACCAATCGCTAATTTAATATTTCTCTTTTTTAGTTCAAGCAAAAAAGTCTTAATCTCTGGATCGAGGTCACTTGGTGTCAAAGTCGTGAGTGAGGCACGATATAAATCATTTTTTAGTGTGGCAAGCTTATGTTTTTCTTCTTCGTCATAAACTTTTGTTGTCCTCTCAAGAATGATGTCTAATGAGCCCATGCGTGAAACACCGCGAAGACGATTGTTAATCACCTTGTCAAAATAGATATCTTCTTGGTTGGCGATTCTTTTCCAGGCAACATAATGGAAGTGATCGGTATGGATGAGGACACCGTCAAGGTCGAAAATAATTGCTTTAATCATGTTACAATCTCTGAGCTTCATCAAACGCCGAGTAAAGAGATTCATTTAGCATTTTGACATGATTTTCATCAAACTTAACGATTTTCCGATCATAAGTAATGAGCCCATTAACCTCATCCTCTACATCACTAAGTTGGGTGTAAATAATGACGCTAAGGCCTTTTTTTATTAAGGGTTTAACTTGGTGGAGATAGAGTTTTTTAAACGCTTTAGCTAAGGCATTCCTCGTTTTGTAAACGCGGTAGCCAAATGTCTTTTCCTGATTAAAGACATGACCTTCAATCTTGAGACTATAACCACCAAATTCCGTGATAGCAATAATGCGATTTTTGATATGAAAGCGTCTAATACCTAGAGGCGTAAAATAAATGTGTCTTGAATAGTAATCACCGATTTTTTGATCGCTCCAGCCACTCGCGTGATCGATAAGGCGAGTGTCATCGATTTCCTTAATTAAATCAACAGCAGTTTGGGCATCAAATTGCCCCCACCCTTCATTAAAAGGAACCCAAGTCACAATCGAGGGGAACGGTGAGAGAAGTTCAATCATTTGCTTTAGGCCAATGTAATAGTTTTCCTTTTGTTTAGGAGAAGTAACCCCATAGCGACTACCACTATCCTTAAGGTGATGTTCAAAAAACATCGCCTCGAGCGCATTAGCATTATAATTTTTGGGCGGAACTAAATTGATCATATCCTGCCAGACAAGGATCCCTAAGCGATCACAGTGATAATAGAAGCGCAAGGGCTCGACTTTAATATGTTTTCGGAGCATATTAAAACCCATGCGTTTTAAAAGTTTGATATCATCGATCATCGCCTCGTCACTCGGTGGCGTTAATAAACCATCGCTATAATAACCTTGATCAAGTACACCACTTTGAAAGATGGCTTTATTGTTCAAATAAAAGCGAAATATTCCTCGTTCATCCTTGCGTTTTTCGATTTTACGAAAGGCAAAATATGAGCGAATTGTTTCCCCTCCAAACTTGAAGACCACATCATAAAGGTGCGGGCTGTCAGGTGACCAAGCTTTAAAATTAGCTATCTTTATTTTGATTTCACGTTTAGAACTCGACACCATCTCTATACGTTCTTCACCATCATAAATAGCAAGTTCAACCTCACCGCTTCCTGATTTATCAAGGATAAATAAAGCGGTTTCCTCATCATAGTTTGTATGGATTTTAACCCCACTTAAATGTGTAAGCGCATAGCTTTCCAGCCAAATGGTTTGCCACACACCACTTTGAGGTGTATACCAAATACCCCCTCTTTGTTCCGATTGCTTACCAATAAGGTGAGTGGATTGTCGGGTCTTGTCTTTAATACGGAGCGTGATGTCAAATCCTTTTGTCCCGACTACTTCACTAAGATCAACTTTAAAGGGCAGAAATGGGACGCGATTGGATTTAACTAAATGTCCATTGATGAACACATCGACCTCTTGATCGACCGCACCAAAGTGTAAAACAACAATGTCTTTTCTAAAATCAGCTGGAAACGTCACCTGGCGATGATAAAAAAGATATTCATCGTTTTTTGGTGCCCGTCCAACCCCAGAAAGAGATGTTTCGGGCGAGAAAGGAACGAGAATTTGTTGCTCGTAGGCCTCGATCATATCTGACTTAGCGATTGCAAAGTCCCACAAGCCGTTTAAGTTTAAATAAGACTCCCGTATAAAGT
>DATESM010000023.1:0-11184 GCA_035270805.1 Bacilli bacterium | reverse complement strand
AAAAGATTTAGGAGGACATCATGGAATTTAAGAAATCTTTATTATCCGTAGATGGTAATACCGCTGCCGCTCTTGCCGCGTATAATTATACCGACGTTGCAGCTATTTACCCCATTACTCCATCTTCACCTATTGCTGAGTTAATCGATAAATACGCGTCCGAAGGGAAAATTAATTTCTTTGGCAGCAAAGTAAAAGTCGTTGAACTCCAATCCGAAGGTGGTGCAGCCGGTGCCGTTCACGGCGCTTTACAAGCTGGAACCCTTGCCTCAACATACACAGCCTCACAAGGCTTGCTCTTGATGCTACCAAACATTTATAAGTGGGTTGGTGAATTATTACCAGCTGTTTTACACGTCCCAGCCCGTTCGTTGGCGAGTCGCGCACTTTCGATTTTTGGTGATCACCAAGATATTTATGCTGTTCGTCAAACAGGCGTGACAATGCTTTGTTCCCATTCTGTTCAAGAAGTGGCTGATTTAGCAAATGCCGCACACTTAATCGCTCTTGAAGCGAGTGCACCTATGCTTCACTTCTTTGATGGGTTTAGAACGAGTCATGAAATTCAAAATGTTGAATTTGTTGATAATAGCGAATGGAAAAAACTACTACCTCAAGAAGCAATTGCCCGTTTTAGAGCCAAGGCTTTAAATCCACATGGCAACGCTGTTACGCGTGGTGGCGCCGAAAATGATGACATTTATTTCCAAGGTAAAGAAGCACAAAATACTCATTTTGGCCGCGTCCTTGGTGTTACTGAAAAAATATTAGCTAAAGTCAGCGAAATGACTGGCCGTACCTATGCGCCATTTGTTTATGTTGGTCACCCACAAGCAGAAAAAATTATTATCGCTATGGGTAGCGTGACGGAAACGATTGGTGAAGTGATCGAAGACTTAAACAAGAAGGGTGCCAAACTTGGTCTTGTCAAAGTCCACTTATACCGTCCTTTCAGTGCTAAGCACTTAGTCAGTGTTATTCCTGCTTCTGTTAAGAAGATTGCCGTTTTAGACCGGACCAAAGAAATGGGTGGCGTTGGCGAACCTTTATACGTTGATGTCATTACTTCACTTGAACAACAAAATAGACGCGTTGATGTGATCGTTGGTGGCCGTTATGGTCTTAGCAGCCGCGATACTCAACCAAAACATATCAAAGGTGTCTATGATTTCCTCGACAATAAACCATGGCATTCATTTACCGTTGGTATCGTTGATGATGTCACCAACCTCAGTGTTCCTTGGGATGAAGACTATCATATCGACCACGACTATAGTGCTTGCTTATTCTATGGTTTAGGTAGTGATGGAACCGTCAGTGCTAATAAATCCAGTATTAAGATTATTGGTGATGCAACTGGTCAATATGCGCAAGCATACTTTGCTTATGACTCCCGTAAAGCCGGGGGCCCAACTCGGAGTTATCTCCGCTTTGGTAAAGAACCAATTCATTCAACCTACTACATCGAAAACGCGAACTTTGTTTCGTGTTCACAAGATGCTTATCTCTATAAATTCGATATGCTCAAGAACTTGAAGAAGGGTGGAACATTCCTCCTCAATACGTCGATGAGCGAAGAAGATATGATGAAGTCCTTGCCAAACCGCGTTAAATATCAATTAGCGAAAAAAGAAGTCAAATTCTACATGATTGATGCTAACTCGATTGCCCGCGAACTTGGTCTAGGTCGTCACACCAATACGATTCTCCAAGCCTCATTCTTCTCACTTAACCCCAGCATCATGCCTTATGATGAAGCACTTAAGTGGATGAAGAAATTTGCGGAAAAAACTTATTTCCGTAAAGGTGAAGAAGTCGTTAAACAAAACTTTGATGCCATTGATGCTGGCGCAAATGGGGTTAAGAAGGTTAATATTCCTAGCGAATGGGCTGACTTAAAACCACTAAGAGAAATGACTTTAACTGGCGACAAATACTTTGATAAGTTTGTGATGCCAATTGATAATCTCGAAGGTTATGACCTCCCAACAAGTACTTTTGTTGATGAGGAATTTGCCCTCGTTGATGGCTCGATGAAGGGCGATGTCACTTTCAGACAAAAACGTCGGATTGCTGACATGGTTCCACACTGGAACAAGGACAACTGTATTCAATGTAATACCTGTAGTCTTGTCTGTCCTCACGCTACCATTCGTCCGTTCTTACTTGATGAAAAAGAAGTGGACGGGTTACCAGAACTCGTTAAAGACGATCACCTACCAGCCGTTGGTGGTCCAAAAGTTGCAGGCTTAAGATTCAGAATTCAAGTATCACCAGAAAACTGTGTTGGCTGTGGTCTTTGTGTGGCTGAATGTCCAGGTAAGGGTGGTAAGAAAGCCCTTGAAATGGTTGAAGCACGTAATGAATGGAAATATGAACCTGCGGCGGATTACCTTTACAAACAAGTCAGCTATAAAGCTGATAAGTTCCCATTAACGGCACCTAAAGGTGTTGGATTCCTGATGCCTTATATGGAAATTAGTGGCGCATGTGCGGGCTGTGGCGAAACGCCATACTACCGGATTGCAACGCAATTATTTGGTGAAGACATGCTGATTGCTAATGCAACGGGCTGTTCTTCCATCTACTGTGGTTCAACCCCAGGTACCCCATTCACAACCAATAGCAATGGCGATGGTGTGGCATGGGCGAACTCCTTATTCGAAGACAATGCTGAATATGGCTTCGGTATGCGTCTAGCTAACGACTACAAGCTTTCATTAATTTCTTCGATTTTAAGTCAAGAAAAAGATAAAGTTGAACCTCGCTTACAAGAAGTAATCGATCTCTACTTAGACAATATTAAGGACCGTAAAAAAGTCCGCGAGTTCCTGCCAGAAATGCTGCAACTCATTGAAAAATCTAAGAATGAAGCGGTTAAAGAAACACTCAAATATAAAGATGACTTCCTCGATAAATCCGTTTGGATCATCGGTGGCGACGGATGGGCTTATGACATCGGCTATGGTGGTCTTGACCACGTCTTAGCAAGTGGTGCAAACGTCAACATCCTCGTCCTCGATACTGAAGTTTATTCCAATACGGGTGGACAAATGTCTAAATCCAGTCAAGCTGGACAAATTGCTAAGTTCGCCGCCAGTGGTAAAACTGGTGCCAAGAAAAACTTAGCGATGATGGCGATGGCCTATGGTGACGTTTATGTCGCACAAGTTGCGCTTGGTGCAAACCCTGTTGCGACCTTAAAAGCCTTCCACGAAGCTGAATCCTATCCTGGAACTTCATTAATTATTGCCTACTCACCATGTACTGAACATGGTATCAAAGGTGGCTTAAGCAACCACATCCAAGTTGAGAAGAAAGCGGTCGCCTCTGGCTACCTCCCAATCTTCCGCTACGATCCACGGCTTGAAAAAGAAGGAAAATCACCGCTCCAAATGGATAACGTTAAAGAGCCAGATTACACCCTCTTCCGCGAATTCGTCATGGGTGAAACACGCTTCAGCCAACTACCAGTCGTTAACCCAGAACACGCAGAATTCCTCCTCAATAAGAGTGAAGAAGATGCGAAGAAGCGTTACGAACGGATTAAAAAGTTTGCTTAATTAACACAATCCAACTTTAAAGACTAGACCGAGTGTCTAGTCTTTTTCTTTGCGTACAATCATAATTTATACAAAAAAACTCATTGAGAATATCAATGAGTTTAGGGCTAAAATGGTCGGAACGATGAGATTTGAACTCACGACCTCTACCACCCCAAGGTAGCGCACTACCAAGCTGTGCTACGTCCCGTTTCAAGTTATATTATAGACGAAAAGTTAATTAAATAAAGAGCCAAAATAGTTTTATACTAATATTAGTATAAGTGATTGGGCATTTTTTATGATTTGGGCCTCCAATTTTGCTACAATACTTCTTGAGGTACAATATGGACAGTCGTAATAACATTATTATCAAGGGTGCACGAGACCACAATCTCAAGAACATCAATTTAACCATTCCAAAAAACAAATTGGTTGTTTTTACGGGTGTCTCTGGCAGTGGTAAATCTTCTTTAGCGCTAGAAACAATTTATAACGAAGGACAAAGACGCTATGTTGAAAGTCTTTCAAGTTATGCCCGTCAATTTTTAGGCAATGTCTCAAAGCCTGATGTTGACTCGATTGAAGGCTTAAGCCCAGCCATCAGCATTGAACAAAAAACAACGTCTAATAATCCACGTTCAACAGTGGGAACAATCACTGAAATCTATGACTATTTTCGCCTCCTTTATGCGCGCGTCGGTGTGCCTTATTGTCCGACACACCATGAGCCAATTGTCGCTTATAGTCCTCAGCAAATTATTGAAGAAATTCTCGCCTATCCAGAACGGACCAAACTGCAAATACTAGCCCCTGTAGCAAGTCATGAAAAGGGCAGTCACAAAGAAACCATTGAAAATATTAAAAAGAATGGCTTTGTCCGTCTTCGTGTTGATGGGGAAATACTGAGAGTTGAAGAATTAACTGAATTAGACAAAAACAAACGTCATGATATTGATATTGTCATCGATCGTATTGGTCTTAGTAGTGATAGTCGCTCCCGTGTTTATGATGCGATTACACTGGCCTTAGACTGGGGTCATGGCTACGTTAAAGTTTTACTCGATGAGGAAGAAAAACTCTTTTCCTCACATCATGCTTGTAAGGTTTGTGGATTTAGTGTCCCCAAACTTGAACCACGACTTTTTTCTTTTAATGCCCCACTTGGCTTTTGTCCAGAATGTCGTGGCCTAGGCATTAAACGCGAGGTTGATTTAAAAATACTTGTCCCAAATCCAAATCTAACGATTAACCAAGGGGCGATTGAGTTTTATAAAAACATCATTGGTACGCAAAACTTGTCGTGGCAAGAGTTTAAGAAGTTATGCGAGCTTTATGATATTGACATGAATACGCCCTATGCAAAGCTTGCGCCTGAAAAGCAAAACATTATCCTCTATGGGTCACCTAAACCCCATGAATATATCTTAAAATCTAGTAGTGGCAATATTAACCACCGTCGTGGGTTTATTGAAGGTGTCAAAGTGATGATTGAACGTCTTTATGAAGAAACGAGCAGTGAATTCATGCGCGTTGTCTATGAAAAATATATGCATGATACAGTTTGTACGAAATGTCATGGCGCACGCTTACGACCCGAGGCCTTAGCCGTCAAAATCGGTGGTAAATCAATCTATGATTTAACCTTAATGCAAATTGGTGACCTTCGCGATTTTTTAACGATTGAAGCCAAAAAATTCAAACCAACACAGGCCCAAATTGCTGATCTTGTTCTAAAAGAAATAGATCATCGTTTAGAGTTTTTGATTAAGGTCGGTCTTGATTACCTCACACTTGCTCGCGCGAGTATGACGCTATCTGGAGGTGAGGCACAACGGATTAGATTAGCCACGCAAATAGGTAGCAAACTTTCAGGTGTTCTTTATGTCCTTGATGAACCAAGTATTGGTCTTCATCAACGGGACAATGATAAACTGATCCAAGCCCTAAAAGACATGGTGGATTTAGGTAATACACTCATCGTTGTCGAACATGACGAAGACACAATTCGCAGTGCTGATTTTGTTGTTGATATTGGACCTGGCGCGGGTGTTCATGGCGGCGAAGTAGTTGCGACGGGCACTGTTGAAGACATCAAAAAAGCCAAACGCTCGATTACCGGTGATTATCTTGCTGGCCGTAAATTCATTCCTCTGCCATTAAAAAGAAGCAAAGGAAATGGGAAATTTTTAGAAGTCAAAGGCGCACGGTGTCATAATTTAAAAAATATTGACGTTAAATTCCCACTAGGAACTCTGACACTCGTCACTGGTGTGTCGGGTAGTGGTAAATCCACACTGATCAATGATATTTTGTATAAATCAGTGGACGGTTACTTGCGTAAGGTTGATACATTCCCGGGTGAACATGATGAGGTTAGGGGCCTGGAATACATTGATAAAGTCATTAATATCAGCCAAGACCCCATTGGTCGGACACCACGGTCAAACCCTGCGACCTATACTAAAGTTTTTGATGATATTCGTGATTTGTTCGCCCAAACACTTGATGCGAAAAGTCGTGGATTTGATAAAGGCCAGTTTTCCTTTAATAATCGCGGTGGCCGCTGCGAGCACTGTGAAGGAGCGGGGGTCACTAGAATTCCCATGAATTTTCTCCCTGATGTCTATGTTCGCTGTGAAGTGTGCGATGGTAAACGTTATAACGAAGAAACATTGGCGGTTAAGTATCGCGATAAATCAATTGCCGACGTACTTGAACTCACGGTTGAGGACGCCATCAAATTCTTTGGTTCACGAACGAAGATTGTTCATAAATTGCAAACACTAGCCGACGTTGGACTAGACTACATTAAACTAGGACAACCAGCAACCGAACTGAGCGGTGGCGAGGCACAAAGAGTAAAATTAGCCTTTGAATTACAACGTCGTTCAACAGGCAAGACACTCTATCTACTTGATGAACCAACGACAGGTCTCCATACTGACGATGTTAAAAAGTTATTACTAGCCTTACAACGGCTCGTTGATAATGGTGAGTCTGTACTCGTGATTGAGCATAATCTTGAGGTGATCAAAATGGCCGATCACATTATTGATCTTGGTCCTAATGGGGGTAATCTTGGTGGCGAGGTCGTTGGGGTGGGAACACCAGAAGAAATTGCGAGAAACCCGCGGTCATTTACGGGAATTTATCTTAAACCTTACTTGAATAAGTAAGAGATTATTAATAATTTTTTGCTGTCGTGGTATTATTTGCTAGTATAGGAGGAAACATATGCCTTTAAATATCATTTCGCTTAACGCCCTCCAGGCCACTTTCATTGGTTTTTTTGCCCTTTTAACGATTGGTGGATTGACCCTATTAGGTTTTGGCGTTAAGAACTACATCGATGAAAAGGTCGATGTCAAAGACTTCAATAAAGATAAAAATAGGTGGATGCTCTATGGGGTTATTGCCTCACTTGTTGCTTTTATCGCTCTTATTACCACGATTGTCCTGACACTAGGTAATGGCCAAGTTGGGTTTATAGCGATGGCAGTAGGCGGTGCACTTATTTTTGGCCTTTCACTCCTAACGTTCGTCATAAGTTTTTTTATTCACTTCTACAAACTAAACCCATTAAAAATCGCACAAAAACAATCTTTCCGTCTTGTCGTCATCAGTGGGATTGTTACATTACTAACTTTGTTCGTTTTACTGGATGGATTGGTTTATCTTGATGTGATTACCTTTCCATTGATGAATAAAATTTATTTTGATCGCGCGACTAATCGCGGGATTGCCTTTTATGCCTTATTCATTCTGGCAGGAGCCCTCCTTGCTTTGGGGCTTGCTGATCATGAAATGTATAAAAAGTATAAACGACACGGTCTTTTAGAAAATGTTTTCTATATTGCATTCCCGGCCGGAATTGTTGGCGCCAGAATTTGGTTTGTTATTGGTGACTGGTATCGTTTTGCCGATGATCCAATTTCGATGCTTTATATTTGGGAAGGCGGCCTTGCTATTATGGGTGGCGCCTTATTAGGGATTATCGTCGGTGTCGCCTATATTAAACTTAAACGTAAAGAACTCGATGTCTTCTTTGTCGCGGACATGGTTGTGCCGATGATTCTGCTAGCCCAAGCCGTCGGACGTTGGGGAAATTTCTTCAACCAAGAAGTGTATGGTGCACGGCTCGATAATATGAATGCATTCTTCTTCCTGCCCGAATTTGTTAAACAAAACATGTTTATTGCAGGTAGTTATCGTGTTCCTTTGTTCTTTATTGAATTTTTAATTAACATTGCTGGTTACTTTGTCATTCGTTATGGCATTGGTGTAGGTCTAAAAAAATACAAACAACCTCTTGATATGGCTATCTTCTATGCCGTATGGTATGGGTTAACTCGTGTTGTGCTAGAACCACTCCGCGATCCTTCATTTAATATGGGGACCGGTGGCGAGTGGTCTTATATCTGGGGTTATGTTTTTGCCGCTGCTGGCTTATTGGCCATTGTCGGTAATCATCTCGTCCGTTATTACATAAAGAAAAAACAAGCCGTCGAGTAAAAAAGCATTTTTCAACAAAAGTCGATAAAAGTATGTTTCAATATGGACCGTTGCGATATGATAGTCAGGACAACAAGGAGGTAACGTTATGAGTGAAGAAAAGAAAATTTATCCAATTTACATTATTGGGGCAGGCCCAGCAGGGATGACTGCCGCCATATATTTAAAAAGAGCCAATATCGAATTCAAGATTGTCGATAAGTATGCTCCTGGTGGCAAAATGAATATCACCGCAGTCGTCGATAACTATCCGGGATATTTTGATATTCCTGGACCAGATCTTGCTTTTAAAATGTATGAACAATTAAAAGGAATGAACATCGAAATTGGTTATGCCGATGTTAAGAAAGTCAGCAAAGAAGAAGAATTCTTTGTCCTTGAAACAGATGAAGGTCTTGAATATGCTCGCGCCGTGATTGTGGCAACGGGCACGCAAGAACGTAAACTTAAAATTCCAGGTGAAGGCAAGTATACGAATAAAGGCGTTTCCTATTGTGCGGTCTGTGATGCCGCCTTATATAAAGGTGAAGATATTGCCATTGTTGGTGGAGGAAACTCCGCCCTTGAAGAGGCCGCGTTCACTGCCAATATTGTCAACAAGATTTATCTTGTCCATCGTCGGCAAGAGTTTAGAGCCGATGAATCAGCGGTTGAAGAAGTGAAAGAATCGAAAAATATCGAACTTGTGCTTGATACCATTCCACTAGAAATACTTGGAGATGGCAATCATGTCACCGGTCTTAAAGTTAAAAACATTGTGAACGGTGAAGAAAAAGTGATCGACGTCAAAGCTGTCTTCCCATTTGTCGGACTTGATGCTGTCTCTGATTTGCTCTCCGACCTTAACGTGAGAGATGACAAAGGCTATGTGTTAGTTAATGCTGAGATGATGACCTCAATTCCTGGCCTATTCTCAATTGGGGACGTTAATCAAAAGAACTTACGACAAATCGTGACCGCGACAAGTGATGGTGCAATTGCCGCGCTAGCCGCTAATCGTTACGTTAAAAAATTCAAATAAACAATCACTAGCCAATTTTGGCTAGTTTTTTGTAGGTAAAAAGATGAATAAGTAAGCTTTACTATGTATAATAGAAGTTAGAAGGCGAGTGTATTTAATGGGATCAGAATTAGTTATCTTAACTGGGATTAGTGGGTCAGGTAAAACGAGTGCAAATTATGCTTTTGAAGAAATGCATTATAACTGCATCAATAATTTACCTGTTTTTCTCTTTGAACAATTATTTGAAAAACTGAAAAACCCGACTGACTCCAGTTATTTAAAGACCTTTGTTACCATTCGCATGGACTATTTGCCACAGATGGTTGAGATGGTTAAAAAAAACCCAGAGATTAATAGTGATATTCTTCTCCTCCATGCTGAAAAAAACATTATATTGAATCGTTACAAATTAACCCGTCATGCCCACCCTCTCCAAGCAAGTGGCATTACCTTAGAAAAGGCACTTGACTATGAGTTTAAACTGCTCGAACGCTATAAGGAACATGTTAATTTCGTCATCAATACGACTAACTTAGGCGTTGGTCAACTGCGGGAAATTATTTTCAAACGCTATCGCGACCCTAATAAAAATCCGGCTATGGTCTCGTTTATTAGTTTTGGGTTTAAAAATGGTGCCCCGCAAGATGCTGATATCATTTTTGATGTGCGAACAGTTCCCAATCCTTATTATTTGGATGAACTCAAACTGCTAAGTGGTCTTGATCAACCTGTGATAGATTTTATTGAAAAGCAAAGAGAAACCAAAGAAAACTTTGATCTAATCACCCAATATTTAGACAAATATATCCCTTCGACAATTCGTGAGAATCGGGGGATGATTGTCGTCGCTATTGGTTGTACCGGTGGCCAACATCGCAGTGTCTATTTTGCCGAGCAACTCGCTCGCCGCTACAAGTTTAATTTTCCTGTCTTTCTCCATCATCGCGATGTTGTCAGGGATAAATAATGATTTCCTTTACAGCCCGGATCAAAGAAGATATCACTTTTAATAGTGTCGATTATTCTCTGCCAAGAAAAAAAGCCATTCTTGCAGGCTTTTTACGCATTAGTGGCTACTTAGGAAAACGTGATAATGTCGCAACCATTTCGATGGCGACTGAAAGTGCTAAAGTCGCAAAGTATCTCTATCAATTGTTCAAAGAATGTTATAATATCGAACCTAGTTTTAACTATGTGACAAATAAGCGTTATGGCAAAAAGAGCATGAAGTTTATTGTCGTTGTCGACAAGGCTGTTGATGAAATTAGTGAAGAGTTAAGTCTCAATTTCTTTTCAACAACAATCCCTCGTTCAGTTGTTTATAGCGATGACACACTTGCTGGCTATATTACCGGTGCTTTTCTAGCTTCAGGGTCTGTTACCTCACCAAGAAGTAGCAACTATCATCTTGAAATTGTTGTGGACAATGAAAAATTGGCGGAACGAATTAAAAAAATGATTGAAGGTTTTGCTAAAGCTAACTTCAGTCCTCGTGTCACTAGTCGAAGAAATAAATACATTGTTTATATCAAAAAAAGTGACCAAATTAGTGAGTTTCTCATTTTCATTGGTGCGAGTAATGCTAGTCTTGAGTATGAGAGTGTCAGAATTGATCGCGATATGCAAAATTCGACGAATCGGATGCTTATTTGTGACAATGCAAACTACCAAAAAACAATTAAAAGCGCCGCTGAACAAATTGAAAATATCGAAATTGTTAAAAAGTACTACGGCGAGCGACCTCTTAATAATGAAAAGTTAGAGGGACTCATGGCGCTCCGACTCGATCATGAAGACGCTAATCTACAAGAACTGGCTGATTTACTTAGCGAAAGACTTGGCAGTGAAAAGCCCATTAGTAAAGGCAACATTAATCATCTTTTTATCAAACTTAGAACGCTAGCAGAACCATATAAAAAACGGGGATAAACAACATGGAAATCAAGCAATCACTAGGATTAAAAGTCAGAGAAATGCGAAAAAAGAGAAAGTGGAGTTTACTCGAACTCTCATTGCGCGCAAATGTGAATCGTAATTATCTAGGTGATCTTGAAAATGGCCGACGTAATCCGACGCTAGAAATTATTGAACGACTGGCAAAAGCTTTTAATATGTCGATTAGCG